>JALWEW010000131.1 GCA_027039295.1 Acidilobaceae archaeon | reverse complement strand
ACGAGTAAGGCGCCGTATTCGCTGGTCAGCCTCCTGGCCTCCCGGAGGTACTCCCTATTAGCCTCAATGCAGCCCCCAGCCCCTAGGACCGGCTCCAGTAGCACCGCCGCCACATCGTGCTTTTTGAGCGCGGCCTCCAGGGAGTCCACGTCGTTGTATGGCACGACTAGCGTGTACTTGAGGTACTCCTCCGGCAACCCCAGCGACTCGGGCCCGCGCCACGGCGGAGTGACACCCGTGTGGAGGCCATCATAGCCCCCGTGCCAGCCACCCTCCATCTTGACCACGTACCTCCTGCGGGTGTAGGCCCTCGCTAGTCTGACGGCGTACATGTTAGCCTCGGTTCCGCTGCTAGTGAAGCGCACCATCTCCATGTTGGGTACGATCCTAGCAAGCAGCTCGGCATACTCGACGGCAAGGGGGTTCTCGTAGCCGAGGTGGCTGCCGAGCCTGGAAGCCTCGCATACGGCCTCCCTCACGAATTCTGGAGTATGCCCGAGTATGTGCGCCCCGTGGCCCATCCAATAGTCGTCGTATACGTTGCCATCAACATCTATTACGCGGGTCCCCTCGGCCTTCTCTATGAAGGGAGGATAGGGCCTCAGGTATCTGATATGATACGTGACACCCCCGGGCAGCACTGACCTAGCTCTCTCGAGGAGGGACCTCGAACCCGGCGTCTTCCTAGTATACTCCCTCTCCAAGCGCGCCCTAAAGGCCTCGAGGCCCCTGCTCTCCCGACCCAAGGGGGCGGCACCGGCTGCCCTTAAGAGGCGGGGCTCGATAAAATGCTCCCTAGAAACGCTAGGATATGAAGCCTCTTAGTATTGCAGGGTCGAATTTGGCGTACCTCTCCATGCTACCCACGTCGTACCACGGGCCATCGTAGAGGTAGGCTTTAACCCTCATGCCCTCCCGTATCATCCACGGTATCATATGACTCATTACATCGAAGCTTTTGCCGAGGGCTTCATGCGACCTCCTGATCGCCTCGGATTCAAGGACTAGGACTCCTATAGTCACTTTGAGGTCGAGCCAGGGCTTCTCCTGGAGATCAACAATGTCACCTTCGGGGGAAACGGTAGCAACCCCGACCGGCACCTGATACCTACTCGCCACGACGAGTGTTGCGTCGGCTCCCCATTCTCTATGCTTGGATAGAAGGTCCCCGATGTCGAGGGGCGCCAGTATATCGCCATACCATACCAGGACCTCATCGTAGCCCTCCATTAACCCCCTACGGTAGGCGTTTACGAGAGCACCACCTGTATCCTTATACTCCTCTGTATCGACACTATATCTTATAGTCACGCCCCAATAGCCGCCGTCCCTGAAGTAGTTCCTTATCTGCCTCCACCTATACCCGACAAGCAATATTATATCATGAATGCCGTGGCGAGAGAGCCACTGAACAATATGCTCCAGAATGGGCTTCTCCTCGGGACCCACCGGCATCATGGGCTTAGGTATTATCTCCGTGTAGGGCCTGAACCTCTTGCCCTCACCACCAGCAAGTACCGCAGCAGCCACTCTCCTCGAGACCAAAAACAAGGCACCAGTCTACACACTCTTCGCTGCCTAATTAAGAGGCTTTCCCCCTACAGTCTATAAGCCGCCGGAATCACGGGGGGCTCGCGTGAGCCCTCGAAGGCTTTGATGGGGCATCGGCTCTCCTAAGCAGGTAGGCGAGGCCGCCCAGGTATGGCTCGGGAACGCCGATCTCTCTGAGTTTCGCTACTACCCTATCTACATCATATTTGACCCTATGGAACTCCACCGCGCCTGTCTCCGGTCTCACGATGGCATATGCCGCTCTCGGGTCCCCGTCGCGGGGCTGGCCCACGCTACCAGGGTTCGCTAGGCGAACACCGCGGAGGACCCGATAGAACTGTAGGTGCGTGTGGCCCACCAGATAAAGGGTCCCTAGCTTCGGTTCTCCGAGTCTACGATGCAACTCCGCGTCGGCGAGTGCTGGGTTGAGGTAGTCATAGAGAGGGTCCACGGGGCTCCCGTGGACTGCGGCGAGCCTTAGGTTCCCCAGGTCGAGGTCCACCCTCACGGGGAGCGAGGCGAGGTACTCGAGGTCCCGCTTGGATAGCTGCCTTAGGGTTATGTTCTCCCGGGTCCAGAGGCTCAGCCAGCGCGTGGCCTCGCCGCACCTACAGTCAACGCCATAGGCCGCAGCGTGGTCGTGGTT
>JALWEW010000130.1 GCA_027039295.1 Acidilobaceae archaeon | reverse complement strand
CTAGGACGTGTATGCCCCCGGTGAAGTTGCCGTACACCACGCTCTTTATTGCATCGTAGACGGCGACATCCACCCTCTTGAGGCCGCTGAGCACTATGTGATAGGGGTCGTACCACTCCTGGCTTGCGTCCTCGCCTATCGCCACCACCTTGGCCCCGCTCTGCGCGGCCTCCTTGACGGCGTCGAACATCCCTATGTGGGTTAGGCCGGCCAGGCCGTAGAGGACGCACACGCCATTCTTAATCATCTGCTCGGCGGTCTGCTTTCCCACCTGCGGGTTGGTGAATGTGCCGGTATAGGTCCAGGCTAGTGTGACGTTCGAGTGCGTGTGCTCATCGTAGTACTTGACGCCGTAGAGGTAGCCTATGTGGAACCTCCAGAGTGGTGGTATGTCCATGCCGGCCACGGCGCCGACCTTGTTGCAGCCCAGGTTGTGGGCCATGTCGGCGGCGAGTATGCCCACCAGGGCCGCGACCTCCTGCTCCCTGAAGACGTACGCTGCCAGGTTCTTGATGGGCTTCTGGGGGGCGGCGTCTATGATTGCGTAGCGCTGGTTGGGGAACTCGGGGGCGACCTTGGTCATAGGGTCGAGCCATAGGAAGCCTATGCCTATTATCAGGTCGTACTGCCCGCTCTTGCTGACGCTCCTCAGGAGGCTCTCCATCACGTCGGTGCTCTGGGGGGTCAGGTACTTGACCTCGACGCCGAAGTCCTTGCTGGCCCTCTCGGCGCCCAGGATCGCCATGTCGTTGAAGCTGAGGTCGCCCTTACCGCCTACATCGAAGAGTACTAGGACCTTGATCTTCTTGTTGGTCCCAGTTGCCTGCTGGGCGCTCGTCGTGCTAGTGCTGCTCGTGGTAGGGGTGGCTGAGGCCCCGGGGGCCTGCGTCTGAGCCTCCGTGGTGGTCGTGGCCGTGGACCCGCTCCTGCCTAGGGCCCACCAGGCGGCGGCCCCCGCTATGACCACTATGACCAGTATAGCCACGGCGACCTGGACCGCGGACGCGCCACGCCTGCCCCGGGCCAAGTACTTCGCCCACGCTCGCCTGGGGGTCTCCTGTTTAAAAAATTTGCACCGGGAGACTGGGGCTCCCACCTTATCAAGCCCCGCGGGTAGGTGGTACTCGGTGGGTGTTGCATGGGCAGGCTACGCTTCGGGCCCGCCGGCAAGCCCCTAGGCTTCAAGGGGGCCATGGAGAGGGTGCCCGAGTACCTCGCCTCCCTGGGCCTCGACGCGCTGGAGTACGAGGCCGTGAGGGGGGTTAGGATCAGCGAGGCCAAGGCTAGGAGGCTCGGTGAGGAGGCTAGGAAGTACGATGTTAAGCTGAGCATGCACGCCCCCTACTACATAAACCTGGCCAGCCCCGATGACTCTGTGGTCGAGAGGAGCCTGGGCAGGCTGAGGGACGCCATGATAGCCAGCGACTGGATGGGGGCCTACGCCGTCGTCTTCCATCCAGGCTACTACAAGGGCAACGAGACCCCGAGGCAGGCCCTCGAGAGGGTCATAAGGGCCCTCCAGGCCCTCGAGGAGGAGCTGGAGGGCAAGGTCTCAACGCCCGAGCTGGCCCCAGAGACCACCGGCAAGTCCAGCCAGGTCGGGAGCGTCGAGGAGGTGATAGAGATCTGCAGGAACCTCAAGCGCTGCAGACCAGCCGTGGACTGGGCGCACCTCCACGCCCGTAGCGAGGGGGCCTTCGTTAGGAGCGTCGACGAGGTCATAGGGGTGATCGAGCAGATAGAGAGGGAGCTGGGCTCGAGGGCAGTGAGGCCCCTCCACACCCACTTCTCCAAGATAGAGTACGGCCGTGGGGGCGAGAGGGAGCACCACACGCTAGCGGAGGAGGAGTACGGCCCCGACTGGCGGATAGTGTGCAGGGCCTACCTCGAGACGGGGATCGACGCCGTCATAATAAGCGAGAGCCCGATACTCGACAAGGACGCCCTAGTGATGAAGAGGATATGCGAGGAGGAGTCGAAGCAGTAGCCGCGCATGTGGGGCACCCCATTTATACCCGAGCCCCCCACGCCCGCCCCCAGGTGTATCGGATGGCGCGGATAGCCAAGCTGGTCTTGGATACCATCAAGCACCACCCCCTCCACAAGATGTGGCTCAACCTAGCCAAGAGCCTCGCCGAGGAGCTGGGCGTCGAGCTCGAGGTTAAGGAGGAGGACTACGTCTACGCCATAGACCACGGCGACACAGA
>JALWEW010000129.1 GCA_027039295.1 Acidilobaceae archaeon | reverse complement strand
CCCGCCAGCTCGGCCAGGGAGGCCCTCGGCAGCCCCCCGCCCTCGAGGCCCACCACTGGGGCGCCTCGGCCCTTGAGGAGCCTGTAGAGGCTGCTGCTGGCGCCAGCGACGCCCCCGGCTGGGAGCCCCGAGTCTAGGGCCCTCCTAGTGCACTCTATAGTCTCCAGGGTCTCGCCGGAGTAGCTGACGCTCAACACCCCAGAGCCGGGGACCCACGGGGGCCTGTGGTGGGTGTTAACTATAACGTGCACTCCCTCGTCGCCGAGGACTAGGGAGGCGGCTTGTATGGAGTAGGCCGAGCCCCCCATGCCGCATCCCACGAGGATCCCGGGGGTCCAGGGCCTCCACTCCTCGAGGCCCCTCTGGTAGCCCCTGAGGAGGGCCTCGGGCCACCCCAGGTAGGCCCTGTAGACGAGTTGCCACCTGTGTCTTATGGGGTCCCCGCTGGATTGGGGCATTAATCTGTGCCACCGGAGGCAGTGAATAAAGGCTTGGGGATAAAAAAAGAGAAGCGGGAAGGAGCCCCATGAGTTTTAAGTCTACTTCGAGGGTATGCTGGGTAGCTGGAAGGTCTGGGGGTTGACCTGGGCGGGTATCTGGCTTGGCGTTAGGTTGAAGGCCTGGGGGTACAGGAGCGCCGCCATAAGTATGGCGGCCTTCACTATCCTGGGGGCGGGCCTGACCATCATGTCGTTGTAGTCCCCGGAGACGAAGTATATCCTGCCCTCCTTCACGGCCGTTATGTTGTAGACGGCGTCTCCTAGGTACTGCTTGAGGTAGGAGACGAACTGGGCTCGGGTCATGTTTATGCCGGCGTGGCCAGCGGTCACTATTATCACGTCTGGGTTGACGTCGAGGAGGCTCTCGGGGCTCACGGCCTTCCAGCCGGTAATGTTGGAGTATGCGTTGACCCCGCCAGCCAGGAGTATTATGTCGTTCTGGAAGGTCTCGCTCCCAGCTATCCAGAGTGGGTTAATCCAGGCTATGAGGGCCACCTTCTGGCGTGGCGTGCCCGTGGTGTTCAGGTACTCGTCTATGTAGCTGCGGAGCGCTACCGCCTGCTGCTCGAGCCTGCTGGCCAGCTCGGCTGCCTCCGCGGGGTGGCCCGTCGCCCTGCCGACTATTATGATGCTATCCAGCACGTCCTTGAAGTTCTTATCGGGCAGGAGGAGGACTGGTATGCCGTACTCCGCCAGTATTCTCTTGAGCGTGTGGTGGCTGGGCACGCTGTCAACCCCTATGACGAGGTCGGGCTTGAGTGAGAGTATCAGCTCCACGTTGGGGTACCACCCGCTGCCTATGTTAACCAGCTTGCCCTCCTTGACCAGCTCGACCACCTGGGGCGGGTAGTTCGAGTACCTGTCGACGGCGATGACCTGGCTGGAGGCGTTGACGGCCCAGAGTATCTCAGTCACGCTCGGCAGCAGGCTGACTATCCTAGTTGGCCTCGAGGCTATTGTGACGGGCTTCCCCGTGGCGTCGGTCACGGTCACGGGGAAGAGGTAGAGGGAGTAGAGCCTGTCTATCCTAGCCTCTATGCCGCGGAGCCTCTCCGCGAGGCTGGTTATGTTTGTGGCTTGGCTCTCGAGGGCCCTCTGGAGGCTGGCGAGCTGCTCCTCCAGGCTGTTGATAGTCTCAACGACCGACGTAAGATTCGCCGCCTGGGCGCCCTGCTGCTCTTGGAGGCTCTCAACCCTCGACTTGAGGTCCTCCAGGGTGGCGGAGAGGCTCTCTATCTCACCCTCGAGGGCTGCTTTGCTCGACTTCTGGGCGGACTCGAGTGCCGCAACCCTGCTGGCTAGGCCCGTTATGTTGCTCTGGAGCCCGCTTATGCCCTGGGCGAGGCCTCCTATCTCGCGGGACAGGTTGCCTATGCTCTCCCTCAGCTCGCTGCTAGTCTTGCTCTGGCTCTGCATGAGGCTGTTTATCTTGTGGGTGTTGTAGGCGGCGAAGCCCACGGCCAAGGACGCTATTATCAGGGCTATCACTGCTACGGCGTAGAGTCCCCTAGTGGAGGCGGCGCTCACCCAAACCACCGGGAGGCCTGGCTGGGGGGTCCAGGGTTAATATGGGCTGGACGGGGCATCCAGCTATACCCGACGCCCCCCAAGCCTGGCTAGGAGGTCCCTGAGGACCCCGAGGGCCTCCCCAGCCTCATCTACTGCAAGAGTGAAAAGGCCCGGCGGCAGCGGGGGCCGGGGCCTCCCCCGCAC
>JALWEW010000128.1 GCA_027039295.1 Acidilobaceae archaeon | reverse complement strand
AGCCTTTGTCCCTCCCTATCCCCCAGCGCTCTATGATGTTGTACAGGAGCTAGTGGTCTATGGCGCGAGGAGGATAGTGGCAATCGCCAGAGGCTTCAGTTTGAGGCGCAACATACCGGTAGCATCGATAGTCCTCGCACAGGCAGCCATGGGATCGGATAGTGTATCATCGACCCTGCTGCCGCGGGGCATGCCCTTACTCGCCTCCAGGAGCCTCTATGCTAGGCTTAGTGAGGAGATAATCAGGAGGGGCCAGGGGGGCTTCGAAGGATACTATAGGGGGAAGATAGTGCTTACAGTCGATAATGTTAGGATGCTGGCCGAGCATAGAAGGGAGTTCCTCGATGAGATATCTAGGTACAAGGATATAATAGTGGCTGATACCGTGACTGCCCCCCTCTACGCGCTCCAATACATATACCCCAGCCTCGAGGCGTCAGTTCTTATATATGTTGAGGGGGACCTGGACTACGCTTCAAGAGTGGTGGAGGAGGATATAGAGCACTACCAGACCATGCTACACAGGATAAATAGGTCCCTATCCCTTCTAACACTCGAGATGATCGATATACTAGCTGGCCCTCAGGAGGTGTAGAGTGTTGCGAGGCGAGCAGCAGACTGGCCAGCGTGGTGGGAGTGCTGATATACACTCCATAATTGACAGGATCAATGTTCGCCTCGAGATGATAGAGAAGCTCATAGCCCGGGAGGCGTCTAAGGGTTGTGATTGCATTAGCAGTGGGTGGCTCTACGCAATCCTAGAGAATATAGAGGACATACACGACTCCCTATCAAGCCTCAAGTACGAGATTGAGTCTCGCTGCTAGCCTCATCCGCTCTCCTAACTATTAGCACGGGACCATCCTTTCCTACAACGACGACCCTCTCGCCACGCTTAATAGGGCCCGAGGCACTTCTGGCCTTCCAATACTCGCCCTCGACGAATACAAAGCCCTCCCTTTCAGGGTCAAGGTCGTCGAGGGCCTCACCCACCGCGCCGACGATGCTCCATACAACGGGGCTCTTCTTGCGGACCTTTATTATCTTATAGACAGCGAAGGCCGTGAAGGCTCCCAGCACGCCGCCTATCGAGTAGAGCGCCAGTAGAATCTGCCGTGCGTAGAGGGGGCTAACCGTGAAGCCTCTAGATCCCACGGGCAGTAGGGCTATGCCTATCAGGAGCATCACTATGCCAGTACCGCCTATTATTCCGAATCCTGGGGTATGGATCTCGATGAAGAGTAGAGTTGCCCCTAGAACAATTAGCAGTAGAGCAGTATAGTTGGGGTTGAAGCCGCTTCCAGCTAGGCCCAGTATTAGGAGTAGGGCTCCAAGTGAGGCCATCGCTGGATGGCCAGCGGCCAGTGTGAACAATACGATAAGTGTGCCCAGCGTTAGGAGTAGCCCCGAGAGTATGGGGTCTGAGAGTGCGTGTAGCACGTAGACCCGGAGCCCGGGCGAGTAGTACTCAACGCTCCCGTCGAGCACGAGCTTCACATTGCCACTGCTTATGCCGACAACGCTCCCATTAAGCTTCGCTATCAGGTCGGGCAGGTTATCAGCTATCAAGTCTATAACATGGTACCTAAGGGCCTCCTGGGGTCCCAGGTTATCGTTGTCTAGCACAAATCTGTGTAGCTCAGTTATATTCCTACCCTTACTGGCCGCGTGCACATCCAGGAACTTGAGTATGGGGTTGATGATCTTACTCTCATTGACGGGCTGATACTGGCCAGTCGTGGGGTTGTATAGTACGGGCTGCATGCTACCTATCTGAGTCCCCGGGGCCATCGCCGCCACGTGGGAACACACGAGTATGAGTGTGCCAGCGCTTAGAGCCCATCCATTCTCGACGAAGCCTATAACGGGTACTTTAGAGTCGTCTATGGCGTAGACGATGTTGAGCGCATTGTCGAGATAGCCTCCTGGCGTGTTGAGTATTATCACTAGGGGTACATTCTCACGCTCGGCCTCAGCTATAGCTGACTTAACGTAGTCCTCTATGGCTGAGTCTATTACACCGGTTACCTTGATGTACATCACCGCGGGGCCGACTACCCTAGAGTAGCTCGCATTCTTACCCAGATAGCCTAGCCTATGGCTAATGGCGGCCTCCTCGAGGGAAACCCTACTAGCTGCGGTATGTGTGTTGGCGTGGTGTGTGAGACCCGTTACTCCCGTTACTATGGCTAGGATAAGTAAGGATGTGTACATCACCGCGGCTGCTATACTTGCGTAGGTAGAGCGAGTGGCCGATCGAGCAACGGCGAGCCTCAAGGTCGCCTCCAGCCTCCGAAGCCTGACCCGCTCTCCTCGTAGGCATGAGAGGCTATACGCCTAACTATCAGCTAGGCCTAGTAGGGCTTTCCCTCGCCCTCCTCGAGCCCTCCTACTCCTGTTCCGCCCCTGCTTAGTGCACGCGTGAGGCCAGCCACCTCTCCGGCCACGGCGAGGCTTGAGGGGGTAGAGAGCACTCCCTGCTCGGTCACAACTATCAGGTTCTTCTCCTTGGCCACTTCCACGAGAGTCTGGAGCTCCCTAAGCCTCAGGGCTGCGGGGTGCCTCTCATAGAACTCCGCTGCCTCAGCCATTATCTTGGCGGCCTGCCTCTCACCCTCGGCCTCTATAATCCTCGCCCTCCTCCACCTCTCAGCCTCTGCCTGCTTGGCCATAGCTCTAAGCATTGTGTCGGGTAGCCTGACCTCCTTGAGTGTGACGGCCGTAACCTTTATCCCCCAGGGGTCGGTGAGTTTATCCAGGATCTCTTGGAGGCGCTTGTTTATCTCCTCCCTCTTGGTTAGAAGGTCGTCCAGTTCTATCTGGCCGATGACGTCCCTGAGCGTCGTCTGTGCTAGGAGGACCACGCCGTAGTGGTAATTCTCAATCCTAGTGACAGCCTTGACAGGGTCAAAAACCTTATAGTATACAACAGCGTCGACGCCAACTGTTACGTTGTCCTTCGTTATTATGCGCTGCTCCGGGACATCTGCTGTAACTATCCTGAGGTCTATCTTAACGAAGTTGTCGACGAATGGTATGATGAAGAATAGGCCCGGCCCCTTAGCTCCCAGTAGTCTGCCTAGCCTGAATATGACCGCCCTCTCGTACTCCTTCACAATCTTTATACTCATAGCCAGGAGTATGGCGACTATGAATAGTATGAAGAGGCTCTCCACGAGTGTGGCCTCACTCATCGGCAAGCGGTTTCACACTCCCCAACGGTGGGAAGAGAGCGCCGAGGATAATAGCCTTCCCTCAAATAATAGCTGGCCGAGGCGTGGTCCTCGGTGCCAGCCTGGAGCCCGAAGAGGAAGGGCGTCAGGGCTGAGGCTGAGCTAGCGCGCCTCCTCTGGGAGCGGGGCTATGCAGTCGTGAGGGGCCCCTCTAGCGGTGGCGGGGTCAGGAGGCGCTTCCAGCCCGACTTAGTGGCTGCGAGGAGGGGTGTCATACTGGTTATCGAGGTCAAAACGGCTAGAGAGGCTGATGCTCCTGTATACCTCGATGCACACAAGGTTATAGCAATGGAGGAGTTCGCCAGGAGGGCCGGTGGGAGGGCCTTCGTGGCGGTCAGGCTTAGGGGCGGGGAGTGGCGCTTCCACCCGCTGGAGAGCCTCCAGTTAACGCGGGGGGGTAACTTCAAGGTGCCGCGGGCATCATCAGGTCTTCGTCTGAGGGAGCTAGACGAGATTGTTAGAGGGGGCCCCCGGATAACTGATTACATGTAGGCCTGCCGCGGCTACATTGGTATGAACCTGATGTCGAAGCCATGCTTCTCCGCGAGCCTCTTGACACGCCTGAGCCTCCTGGCGGTCAGCCTCGGGCTGTTCCGGGGGATCCTCACTATGAGCACGCCATCCTCGACCTCCACGGCAGCGTCGGGTAGCAGCTTCCTAACGGCCGCCTCCAGCTTGGCCGCTGGTGATGGAGCCTTGCCCTTCACTGGCACGACCATGGTCTGCTCTCCGAACGTGTAGATCTCATACTCCAGTTCTCCCGTGAGGAAGTCTCTGACCTCAACGACGGGCCTCGATAGTTCGGCCTCGCGCAGGCCCGTGGGCAGCTTAACTGTTATGGAGAGATCGTAGACCTTCCTGACCTCGCCCTCCTCGATGAAGATCACCGTATCGATTATGCTGGGGATCATGCCCAGCTCCACGCGCCTTATGAACCTCTGAATAGCGTCTATGGGAGTTGTGGCGTGGACTACGCCTATCATGCCTATACCGGCTAGCCTCAGGTCAACGTAAAGCTTGAAGTCCTCGTCGCTCCTTAGCTCATCGAAGACAGTGTAGTCGGGCCTGCTGAGTAGTAATATATCGTGTAGCTCGCCGAGGTCAGCGTAGTTCTTCGAGTACTGGGTGACCTCGGGTGGGAGGCGCATGTCCCTGGGGGACTCTATAGTCTTGACGACGCGGCCCATCCTGGAGTAGAACTCTGCCAGGGCCTGGGCGAACGTCGTCTTCCCCATGCCTGGGGCCCCGGCTATGAGGATGCCCTCGGCCCTCTCTAGGAGCCTCTTCATGAGCTTCTCGGGTAGCCTATAGTCCTCTAGGCTCAGCTTCACTATGGGTCTCACAGCCGTTATCTCCCATCCATCGCTGAGCGGGGGCCTAGTGATTACGATGCGGTAATCGCCTAGCTGAACGATAGTGGAGCCCGACCTGTCTATCTCTATGAAGCCGTTCTCCATCATAGAGGCGTGCTCTATTATCTCCCTAGCTATGTCCTCGACCTCAGCCCGGCTGAGGGGCCTATCTGAGAGGGCTACAAAGCTCCACTTACCCGGCTTGCCGATCTTAGCGATGGGGGGCGCCCCCTCCTTTAGGTGTATGCTCATGGTGTTCGCGTCGAAGAACCTCTCAATCCTGAGTCTCCCACGCTCGCGAGTGCCGCTATAGACGACGGGCACGCCTAGAGCCTGGGATGCCTGGATCTGCACGGGATCACTTGATACAAGGGCCGCACCATTCTTCCAAGCGTAGTCGCGTGTAAGCATCTTGACCGACTCCAAGGTGTAGTCCGGACACCTCCTATCGCTGTAATCAGCTATTATCACGTCAACACCGGGGGGTGTATCCGAGAGTATCTTCCTAAGCTCCTCGAGGCCTGCGAAGCCTGTGGAGCGGCCTGCCCTAGCCTCTCTATAGAAGAACTCCACGATGGGCTTGAGTATCAATACGCGCCCTCTGATCTCTCCCTGCTCCATGAGCCTCCTAGCACTGCCATCTAGGATAGCGTCAACGTCTATGACATACATCCCCTCTGCGCCCGACTCACTCAAATCTAGCCTCCCATCGAGGGGGTGCTCCAGCCGGGCCGTTTAAGTTTCGCTTAGCACGGAAAGGGTGTGTGGGTGGCGCCTTTGTATGACGTGCTGGTGACTGGCTCGATAGTCTACACGGGCTCGGAAATTATCAGGGATGGATACGTCTACATTAAGGGTGGTAGGATCCGCGACGTCGGCGAGCAACCGGTACCAGAGGACTACACGTTCGCGACACTTGTCCTAGGGGGGCCGCATAGGATCGTAGTACCCGGACTGGCCGTCGTGGCCGATGCAGCGGCCTACCCGATAAGGTACTCGAGGCCGTCAGTCAGGGATAGGATTAAGTACTATAAGAACGCTCCTAGGAGGCTCCGCGTCTACTCGGCGCTGCTGGGCGTGTACGAGCTACACATGAAGGGGGCCACGACAGTGTTTATCGAAGAGGTAGAGCCAGACGTGGTGGTAGATGTGGCCTCCATGGCCGGCGGCCGCTACGGTGTCGCGTTCCCCGCATGCGTAGAGGAGAGGAAGGCACCGTTTCCCGTTGTGAGGGTCTCGGAGGCAGACTGCGTGGGGGAGGCCTCCCTTGAGGCAGGGGAGGTTCCCTACCTTGCTGGCCTTGGAGTTTATGACCTAGCCAGGGTGGGGGGCCGCATCTGGGAGGCCAACTTCAGGCTCAGGGAGGCCTCTGGAGTCTCCTCGGGCCGGATAGAGGCGGGCGAAGTGGCGGAGATAGCCGTCTTCGATGCCAGGATGCCGCCCATAGCCCTGCTGGATCTCTATCCCGAGAGGGCCCCTCTGGCCCCCCTGATGGGGGCCAGGGTTGAGAGTCTCATAGTCGGCGATGAGGTACTAATTGATGGGGGCCAACACCTGAACATCGGCATTAAACACATCTCCGAGGCCCGCGAGTCGGCGGAGAGGTATTTAGAGGGGAGGGGTCAGTGATCGAGGGCATCCCCATCCGCGTCGGGCGCGTCATCCTACATCATACCCTAGCTCCCTTAGGGCCTCCTCCAGGCTTTTATTCCGTAGCCTAGTCGATGAGACATCAACGCTTTCTGGGTCGAAGCTGAGCTTGCCGTATTCTCGCTTGAAGACCGTGGGATCCCCTCGGGGGGTTGGTGGTGGGGCATCCCTGCATACTTCAACTTGGGAGGCGCTCTTCTCGTAGAGGCCTATGCGCCTGGTTAGGGCTATCGTCTCGTCCTTATCGAAGCACGCTAGGGGCCTGAGGACGGGCACCCCTATGCCCTCTGATATGAGGCGCATGTTCCGCAGGGTCTGGCTGGCCACCTGGCCTATATTCTCACCCGTTGCTATGGCTTCGAAGCCCTCGCGGCGAGCTAGGAGGGCCGCGTGCTCCATCATGGCCCTCCTAATGGCTAGCACCCTATACTCGGGCCTCACGAGGCCCCGCGCTCTCGAGGCTACGGGGTTGAAGTCGGCGATGTAGAATGCCGGATCGTGCCCGAAGCCCCACTCCCTCACCAGGGTGAGGGCTACGTCGAGAGCGGTCAGGAGCGCCCTCCTCACACCG
>JALWEW010000127.1 GCA_027039295.1 Acidilobaceae archaeon | reverse complement strand
CCTGAAGAGGTGCACGTCAACCGCCCTCTCCTCTAGCGACTGCGACGCCGCCGAGAGGCCGAAGTCTATGAGGTAGAGCCCGTCTCCGGCTACGATGTAGTTTGACGTCGTGGAGTCCCCATGGACTATCCCCGCCGCGTGGAGCCTAGCCAGTAGGGAGCCGGCCTCCCGCACCAGCGGCTCCCACCCGCTCTGCCTGATCCTAAGCCACTCGCGTAGGAGAACCCCCTCCACGTACTCTATTACTAGGAGGCCCAGGCTGGGATATACTGCTAGTAGCACTGGTACGCGCACGCCCGCCCTCTGAGCCCTCTCGAGGAGGCGTGCCTCCCTCTTGGTCCTAGTACTCCTCAGCCTGGAGTCGAGGAGCGGGTGCCTGTACCTCTTCGGCGGCCTGTACTTGAATACGGCCCTGACGCCAGCGTAGTAGCCCACTCTAACCTCGGCCTCCGCGCCCCTCCCGAGGAGTGGGAGTGACTCGAGGTAAGCCCTCACCCTCCCAGGGTCGAGGGGTACCACGGCACCTCCACCTCGTCGAGCCTCCACCTCTGCCTTATGTAGGCTCTGGAAGGCTCTACCACTATGCCGTGAGTGAAGGCTAGGAGGCCTGTGATTGCTATCATGACCCCGTTGTCCACGGCGTATTTCTTCGAGACGGGCCTGTACTCTACCCCCCTATCAGAGGCCATCAACGAGAGCTTCTCTCTAAGCAGGTCGTTGGCGCCTACACCCCCCGCCAGCACTAACTGCTTCTTGCCCGTATGCGCCAGCCCCCTCTCGGCGACCTCCACCAGAGAGGAGAACGCTATCTCACGCAGGGTATAGCAGATTCCAGGTAAGGCCCTGCGGCCAAGTCTCCGCAGGGCCCTGAGCGCCGCGGTCAGCAGGCCCGAGTATGAGACGTCCTGTCCCTTAACCCTGTAGGGTAGGAGTCCGTCGATGTACTCTCCCCCCTCAGCGCAGATGTCAACGGCGTGCCTGCCCTCTACCACGTAGGGTGGTGCAAGCCCTGCCTCGCGGGCGAAGGTGTCCAGCAGGTTCCCTAGGGCTATGTCCAGGGTCTCCCCAAACACTCTATAGCGGCCATCCAGGAAGCTAGCTATCATGGTGTTGCCGCCTGAAACGTAGACCACCAGGGGATCCCTGAGCCCCGTGTCGAAGCGGGCGACCTCTATATGGGCGAGGGCGTGGTTAACTGGCACCAGCGGCTTGCGATAAGCGGCGGCTAGAGCCCTAGCGACAGTAGCGCCCACCCTGAGGGCAGGCCCCATGCCTGGCCCCAGGGCTACCGCCACAGCCGTTACATCCCTCATGGACACTCCGGCGGCGGAGAGCGCCTCCCCGACGGCCTCACCGGCCACGGAGGAGAAGAACGCTGCGACCTCCCGTGGGAGTATACCGCCAGCCCGGGGGGTGTAACGGCGCCTCACGTCCGATAGTATGTAGGGGGGCTCACTCGAGACTACGGCGACACCGAATGTGTGCGCGGTCGACTCTATCCCTAGGACCACTACCTCCCCGCTGCTACTTCGTGACGAATTCCGTGTAGCCGCACTTACCACAGTGCCACCTCTCGACGGGCTTCAGGTGGTGCGCCATTATGCTTCCGCACCTGGGGCACTTCTTGTTCTTGAGCCTGATGTAGCCCTTCTCGTAGTCGTACTCATATACGAGCCTTATGTACGCCTTGACCTTCTTCTTACCCATCACTCTCACCTCATGCCTTCTAGAAGCCCTCTAGCTCTACTCCCCCGTTCCTCTCAATGATGTGCTCTGGCTCGAAGCGTAGCGCCTGCTCCTTCGTGTCGTAGATGTGCACCTCTGCTATAGACTCGCCTCTCCCGTATTCCGTCCTCACGCTCCTAACATAGACCCTCGAGACGTCAACGCCATACGCATTCGCTATCGCTAGCCTCAACGTGATCCTCATTGGCGTGGGCTTGAGTATGTGGTGTATCCTGAGGGTTACCTCCTTCCTCTTTATGAGTGGATTGTACCACTCCCTCTCGACGTGGGCTATCACGCCCTCGCCTAGGTCTATCTTCTTCAGCTGCTCCTGCCCGCTCAACCTGCAGGGGCACCCCTGTACTTGCGAGCACCAACCCTTCGGGCTTATATGCTACCACCAGGCTACTCCACGCCCACCAGCCCTGGGGCTAGGTAGGTGTGCCTGAGCCAGGCGTCCAGCCTCCTAGCCCTCGACACGTATATCAGGGCCATCCCCCTCCC
>JALWEW010000126.1 GCA_027039295.1 Acidilobaceae archaeon | reverse complement strand
GAGGGGGCCTGTAGGGCTGCTTGGGCTTGACGCTCCTATCCCTAACCTCGAGGTAACGGCTCGCGGCCAGTACCACCCCGGACTGGTCGAGGAGCACCGCCACCCCCCGCGGCACCAGCTCCACCACGAGGCGGTAGCCCCCCTGGAACCTCAGGACCGCTATCCTATCCCACCCGAGCCTCTCAACGGCCTCCAGCCTCCTACCCCTCAGGTGCTTCCTAGCCAACGCGAGGAGGGGCGTCTGCTTGGGAGCCGAGGGCGGCTGGAGCCTCCTCGTGGCGTGGATCCTCCTACTAGGCTCTGCGGCGATGAGCAGGTCGATGCCGGGAGCCTTGAAGCGTAGCAGGAGGACGTCGCCTGCCTGGTAGATGTTCGCGAGCCTCGCCCCGGCTAGCGCCGAGCCCGTCTTGACGAGCCACGCCTCAAGGTCTAGTATGCTCATGCTCCTCCTAGCCAACGCGCACTCCCCGGGACCCACCCCCAGGAGCCTGTATTATCTCTCAGGGGCCCGGGGGATGGCCGTGGCTAGGCGTTGGAATGCGCCAAAAAGGAGGATGGCCTCGCTGGGGACTGGGGAGTGGGTTAGGAGTTGGGGGTTTACTCGTATATCTTGTAGCGTAGCCTGATCTTGACGCCGTCTACCTCTATCTCGACTGGCTCCTCCTCGAGCTTCTTCAGGTCTACGTCGGGGCTGACGAGCTGCGCCTCGGGTGGCATGGGCTTCCTAGGCTTCCACTCCTTGGGCGGTGGCGCTGGCTTCGAGGTCTTCTTCTTGCGTAGGAGGCCGAGCTTGTACTTATAGAGTAGGTTGCGGAGCCTCTGTATTGCTTGGGCTGGGTCTACCACCTTGGGGCACACCATGCTGCAGGTCCCGGCGTAGTGGCAGCGGTGGCAGCCGTGCTCGTCGTCGGCTATCATTAGCCTCATCTCCCAGGCCTCGTCCCTCGGGTCTACGACGTAGCGGAAGAGGTAGCCTAGAGCCTGTGGGCCCAGATAGTCTGGATCGCTAGCGGCCACGGGGCAGGCCGCGTAGCAGAGCCCGCAGCTTATGCAGAGGGTGAACTCCTCCATGAATTCGAACTGCTCGGGCGTCACGATGTAGGGGCCCTTCGGGTCCTCCTGCTCCTCCTTATCATTCCTTATCAGGTAGGGCTTGACCTTCTTGTGCTTCTCGAAGAAGCCGGTGAAGTCTGTGAGGAGGTCTCTTATCACGGGGAAGTTGTAGAGAGGCTCCAGGGTAACGACGGGGTTCGACTCGTCAGCTACCTCCGCTATCTGCGTCTGACAGGCGAGCCTGGGCACGCCGTTGATTACCATGCCGCAGCTGCCGCAGACGCCCATCCTACAGCTGTACCTCCAGACTAGCGTGTGGTCGATCTCCTCCTTGATCTTAAGGAGGGCGTCGAGGACAGTCATACCCCTGCTAGTCTCGACCTTGTACTCCTGCCACCACTCCCTGCCGCTGACGGGGTTGTACCTCCTGATCCTGAAGGTCACGACCTTCGGCGGGGTCTTAGTGGCCGCCTCAGGGTTTATACCGACCATCCACCATCACCCCCGGTTAGGGCCACAGCGCTACCACGGTCCACGTCGCTATTGCCGCGAATACTATGAAGAGGAACCAGAACAGTCCATCCCAGACTTTGCCCCACCTCGGGCTCCACTCGTGGAGTATGCCCCTGACGCCGTTCAGGCCGTGGAAGAGAGTTATGTACGCCAGTATCAGCAGGCCCCAGGCCCACCAGCTCTGGTACTGGTGCTCCACGAAGGCTGTCTGGAGGGTCTGGTGGTAGTGGCTGTAGCCCCAGAGCCACGGCAGCCTCTCGGCTAGGTGGTAGCCTAGGAAGAAGATTATGAGGATGGCCGTTATGTACTGCCACACCTGGATCCTAGAGGCTCCCATCGCTACCACACCCCGAATATGAGTAGGCCAGCTATAACCCATAGTATGGGCCAGAGGGCGAAGACTACGTAGAGGAGCTTCCTCTGGCATGCCTTGTAGGTCGGGGGTATGTAGGGCGGCTTGGGCCTCTCAGGCCTTCCTATGCAGAGGCCGAAGAACTCGGTTATCAAGAGCCTGATCCCGTTCATGCCGTGGAAGAGCACCGAGCCAGCGACGATGAACTCGCCTATCTGGTTCCAGGGGTTGTTGAACTCCTCCATGAGCTTCGTCCAGGCGTCCCAGCCAGCCCTCGCGGGGGTGTTGGTTACCACGACGTGTGCTAGCAGGTAGAGTATTATTATCACACCC
>JALWEW010000125.1 GCA_027039295.1 Acidilobaceae archaeon | reverse complement strand
CCCCCCTTACTATAGCCTTGAGGGACTCCTCGACGCAGGGCGGTAAGGCCCCGGGATCCCAGCGTAGCCCCCTCCGCCTCCTGAGGCCCCTCTCGAAGGCGTCCCGGGCGGCCTCGAGTAGCTCGGACGGGAGATCGGCCGGGTCAACCTCCCCCGCCCTAGCCAGTATGAGCTTCCTAAAGCGCTCCCTCAGAAGCAGGAGGAGCCTCTCCCTATCCAGGTAAACTAGGCCCCCCCGCAGGAACTGGTTAACAAGCTTCAGCTTAGGATCCCTGGCCCCACCCACCGATCTAAGGTACGCTGGCAGCGGCACTGCGTAGCGCAGGATCCTCATCTTAACCCCCGACTTCCTAGTGACGCTCCACGCCAGACTGAGGGAGGCGCTCCTCAGCTCCAGACCCGAGGTCCTAGCTATGGCGACAATGGACTCCTCATCCTCTAGTTGCAGCCTCCTGTATGAAGAGTCGGCGTAGCACTCGACCAGCGCCTCGAGCGCTGAGGGGCCTATGGCCTTGGAGAGTGCTAGGGCCAGGTAGAAGGATAGGACGGACTCGACCGTATCCCTGGGCGGCCTAGCGGAGCTACTCCCGGAGGCGCAGGACTCCAGAGAGGCCAGAGCGGCCTCCCTGATCGCCGGGTCGGAGGCTATGGTGGAGAGTGGGGGACGGAAGCCCAGTTCCCTGGCTGCGAACTCGTCTAGGGCCACTAGGAACGGGTAGTCCTGTAGCCTCAACGTCTCCCCGTCAGTGCCGCTTCACGTTCCACCCTTAAATCCCGGTTCGCCCGCTGAGAGCCGTGGTGTGGTGTTAGTCTTGAGGCTATCCAGGAGAATAGCTGAGTGGGTCGCATCCGTTGACTACTCCAAGCTCCCGCCTGAGGTCGTGGAGGAGGCCAAGAAGAGGGTTGTCGACAGCTTCGGCGTGGCGCTAGGGGCGTTTAACGAGGAGCCCGTCAGGATAGCAAGGTGGATAGCCTCCTCAGGCGCTGGCGGGAGGCTCTCGGCTACGATTTGGGGTACACCCCATAGGGGGCCGGCCGACCACGTGGACTTCGCTAACGGCTGTGCCACCAGGTACTTTGACTTCAACGACACATACCTATCCAAGGAGGCCCTCCATCCCAGCGACACGATACCTGCTGTCTTCGCAGCGGCCGAGATAGCAAGGGCTGATGGTAGGAAGGTTATAGAGGGGATAGTCGTAGCCTACGAGGTCGCTGCTAGACTCGCCGATGCCTATAGCATCAGGGGCAGGGGGTGGGACCACGTAGTCTACATAGCAATAGCGTCGGCCGCTGCGGCCGCGAAGGTCCTAGACCTGGACGTTGACTGGATAGAGCACGCGATAAACCATGCAGTCAACAATAACTGGTCCCTCAGGCAGACGAGGGCCGGAGAGCTGAGCATGTGGAAGGGATGCGCTGCGGCCAACGCCTCCAGGAACGGGCTCTTCGCGGCCCTCCTAGCTTGGAGGGGCATGACGGGGCCAGCGCCTGTATTTGAGGGCGAGTTCGGAGCGTTCAAGGTGGCCCTCTGCGGTGATAAGTTCGACATACCAGTCATGGGCGGTGAGGACGGGGCTCCCTACAAGATACTGCAGACCAGCATAAAGTACTGGCCCGTCGAGTATCACGCCATGAGCGCGGTTGAGGCCGCGCTTGATATAGTGAGGGAGGTCGGCAGGGTCAATCCAGATGAGGTAGAGTCGATAGAGGTGAAGACGTTCGATGTGGCATATAAGATAATAGTGAAGGACCCGGAGAAGTGGGATCCCCGCACTAGGGAGACAGCAGATCACAGCATGCCCTATATAATAGCCGCTGCACTAATCGACGGCAAGGTGTGGCTTGATACATTCAAGCCGGAGCGGTACCTCGCCGAAGACGTGAGGAAGCTCATGAAGAAGATGAGGGTTGAAGTTGACCCCGAGCACGACGCACTATACCCGGAGGGAATAAAGAATACGATCAAGGTGAAATTCAAGGATGGCCGTACAGTAGAGAAGAGTAGCACTTACCCGCCAGGCCATTTCAAGAACCCGCTCGACAGGAGGGGCGTGGAGGAGAAGTTCTGGAAACTAGTAAAGGGAATAGTTGACGAGGACGCTGCACGGGAGGCCGTCAGGCTCGCCTGGGATCTGGAGAAGAGGGAGAGCCTCGAGCCGATACTGAGGAACCTGAGGGTTAAGGGGGAGTGGTAGGCCTCCTCTAACACAACTTTTTGCTCCTATTGGAGAAATCATCTCCTCCTGCCAAGGGGTGCCGAGGAGGCTCTAGTCGCGGCGAATAGGTAGCCGCCTACCACACCGACTATGACGCCTAGCACTGTGAAGACTCCTACGCGTAGGGCGTAACGGTCAACTATCCTCTTGTACTTAGCGGCGTTGTCCCTGGCTATGTTCAGGTTAACACGGCACGTGTTGAACAGCTCCTCCAGTTCCCCATTCCTGCTCTTCAGCTTGGAGTTCTCCTCGAGGCACTTCTTGTATGATGATTTATAACTAGCGAGGCTGGCGTTGAGTTTGGCTATGGTAGCGTTCAGCCGGGATACAGTCTTATAGTAGTTCAACTCGTGGGCATATTCACTCGTGAATAACCTGGGGTACAAGGCGTATGCTAGCCTCCAGGCGTCGCTTGAGAGCAGGAGTGCTGGGTTGAACGGCGCCAGCGCGGCCTTGTACGACACCGTGTACCTCTCCCCGGGCTGCAGGGAGGCTAGGGCTGTGTAAGCCTCGATTGTGACTGGGCCCACCGGATTTATGGTTGATGAGTAGTAGGAAACGTTATCCCCCGTTATGAAGCCTATTGTGAGGGGTGTGCTCGCATTACTCAAGTGCAGTATCGCTGCTCCTATGAAGGTCTCGTTGACCGGTAGCATCTGACTCCTAACAGTCCTATTCGAGCCCTCCAGAGTGTAGACGTTGGGGCTCTCGAGGGATCCGTAGGCGGCAGCGAACTCCCAGTGTCTCGCGGCGGTGAAGCACGTGCTATAGTATACCTTGATGCCCCTCCACACTCCCTCAGGCGACTTGGCGTATAGGCTTACGGATCCCGTTGATGGGTTGTAAAGGCTCACATTGTACGTGGCGAAGGGCGCGTAATCAGTGATCACTATGTAAACCTCCACTTTGAGAGGCGATACCTCTTGGGCGGTTGAGGCCGCGGGCTCAAGCCTGACTACCACCTTCCTCGATGTATTCTCCAGTATCACCGCCTCCCACTTGCCAGTGGCTAGTGGCGAGTGCTCACTGCTCCCAAGCGCTGATTTCGATGTATAGAAGTCGAGGTGGAAGCCAGCATTGGCGTTACCGTGGGTGCAGTTGATTATTACATCGCCGAGCACGCGTTCCAACACGATTGAGGCCCCATGAGATAGGTTGACCTCGAGTGCCATGAAGTCATTGCCCAGGTAGAGGATGCCGCCCTGCAGGCGAGCCCATGCTCCCCCCGTTGTCGAGGCGTGAGCGTGCAGGGCCAGCAGTGGCGCTACGACTATGAGGGCGGCGACTGCTATAGCGGCGGCCCTCCACATGATAATCCACGCCCTGGCCTCGGCCCGCGCATGGAGCAGAATAAATGGTGTAATGCGGGACCCCGCCCCGGCGGGAGTAGGCGATGGGTGAGGGCGCGCCAGATGGAGACGAATGCAAGCGGATCAGGGTTGAGGGCACAGTCTTTAGTGGTAGGGGGGAGGGCGGATTCTACGTTGGCATATATGCCAAGCAGTTCGAGAAGGTGATAGGCTACAGGCCCTATCCTGGCACACTTAACGTAAGGATCCGCGAGGAGCAGGTCGAAGATCTGATAGCGTGCGTCAAGAGGGCGAGCCCCCTGCTCGTGGAGCCTCCTAGGATAGAGGGCGCGCGGCTGGGCGGGGTCTATGTCTATAGAGCCAGGATCTATGTTGGCCTGGATTACCGGGACGTATATCTTGTGAGGCCAGCGATAACCCACTACAAGTGGGATGTAGTTGAGATCGTATCGAACGAGTATCTTAGGGGGGAATTCAATCTAAAAGATGGCGACGTGGTTGAACTAGAGGTCTACTGCTGCTAGTGCTTGCGGGGGACCTCACCGAGTTTCCTCATTAGGAGCCTCGAGGCTATTATCAGGGCGTCCCAGACTGGGGCGACAGTGGGGGCGTAGCCTATGTCGCTTGTGAAGAGGTCCCACACAGTCGCTCCGACCGTCAGGAGCGATGCTACGACGTTTACGCGCCAGAAGACGCTGGAGTCCCTGCCTACCGCTTGGGCCCCGAGGAGTCTGCCGGAGTCCTCATCAGCTATCACCTTAAGCTTGAAGCGGGTTCCACCTGGCAGGTAGTGGGCGTTAGTCCTGGCCTCTAGGGACGCCTCGATGGGCTTGAACCCGGCCTTCTCGGCCTCGCTCTTGGAGAGGCCCGTCCTAGCAACGACTAGGTCGAATGTCTTGAATACCGAGGTTCCAACACTACCCCTGAACTCTGCCTCCCGGCCAGCCACGACCGTGCCAGCGACGTAGCCCATCTTATTGGCTATCTGCGCGAAGGGCCTCCAGACCCTCCTCCCGGTAACTAGGTCTGTGTGCTCGACAGCGTCGCCGACCGCATAGACGTTCTCCACGCTCGTCTGCATGTGGGTGTCCGTCCATATGGCGCCCGTCTCGCCTATGCGGGCCCCCACCCTACGTGCCAGGTCTGTGTTGGGCTCGATGCCAACGCCTACTACGAAGGCATCGGCCTCGAAGGCCCCCTTATCGGTTACGACACGCTTAGCCTTCCCGTCCCCGCCCTCGAAGCCTTTCACGGGAGCGCCTGTTACGACTTCCACGCCATGCCTCTTTAGCTCGTCTTCTATGACAGGGGCTAGGTCGGGGTCAACAATCCTGGGTGCCACCTGGTCTAGGGCCTCGATGAGGGTCACCCTATAGCCCGCCTCCGTCAGTGTGTGGGCTAGCTCCAAGCCTACGTAGCCTGCACCCACCAATACGACACGCGAACCCTCCCTCAGGCCTAGGAGGTAGCTCCTAAGCCTCTCCGCTATATCTAGGTGCGAGAGCGTGAAGACGTTGCTAAACTCCGTGATCTCGGGGAATAGCTTCGAGGCCCTGCTTCTAGCGCCTGTGGCAAGTATTAGGTAATCCCACTCGAGAGTCTCCTCACGGCCGCTCTTCAGGTCCCTCAGCGTCACCGTACGGGCCGAGGGGTCAACGTCGATCGCCTCAGTCTCAATCCTAACATCTATACCCCTCTTAACAGTGAACTCTTCTATGGGGTAGTAGAGGAGGTCGTTCAGCCTCTTGGTAATGCACCCGACATAGTAGGGTAGGCCGCAGAGAGCGAAGCTGACCCATCTAGTCCTCTCTACGACAACCACGTCATAGTCCTTCCTGAGCCTTTTTGCTCTAGATGCAGCCGCCATGCCAGCGGCTCCTCCGCCTATGATCACTACCCTGGTCATACTCATCAGCCGCCTCCCATTGGGGAGGCTCGGCTGAATTTAAGCCCCGTACGTAGGGCCTACTAAGCAGAGCCCCGCCTCTGCCTCGAGTGGGGTGCCTGCATGGGTATACTAGAGGCTGGCCACGCAATAGTGCATGGTAAAATAGTTGAGGGGCTTCAGCTTCCATTCCCTAGGGACGAGTACTACGAGACTGTGATCATACCGGGGTTTTCTGACGCCCATATGCACCCACAGGTGGTGGATGCTGGCCTCGATGGAGGGAGGGTCTGGAGCAACTCGTATGAGTGGATTGGGGAGAGGAGGCTTCGCGTAGACGAGGCCGGGGTCAGGAGCGATCTAGAGCTCTCGACGAGGCTTGCTAGGGCCGTGTATAAGAGGGCGCTCCTCGAGGGTGTCACCCTAGTGGCTGTGACTGGTAACGTCGAGGCTAACGTCAGGGCCTGGCTCTCGCTAAGCATAGCGCCGCGGGCAGTCTTCCTCCCAACCATAATGAGGAGGAAGGGCTGGCCCACGCTGTCTAGGGTTGAGATGCTACTAAAGAGGCTAAGGGGGATGCTCGACGATGGCTTTGCCAGGGTGGGCGTTTTCATTCACAGCATAAGGCTCGCGGGTCCAGACCAGCTCTACCAGGCGGTCTCGCGTGCTAGGGAGCTGGGGGGCCTGGTCGGCCTCCACCTAGGCGAGGGCGTCCCGGAGGCGGCTGAGTACTCCAGGATAACCGGGGGCGCGCCCCTGGGGGTGCGGGTTGTCGCCGTCCACTGCATCTCAGACCCCGACCCTAGGGCCTACGGCCTGCTATGCGCCTCGTGCCCGGCCACGAACCTCATACTATATCGCCGCACCAGAACCAGCCTTAGGGGGGTGACAAGCTTCGGGAGCGACTGGCCCCTCCTCATAGGTACTGTAGCCAGGCACCTACCGCTCATAGTGAAGGTCTTCCCGGGGTTTCTCGATGGCACGCTTCGGAGGGCCACGATAGGGGGCTATAGGGATTACGGGCTCCCCCACGGCGGAGACCTTGTAGCTTATGACGTGCCGCTGGAGAGGATCC
Organism: Acidilobaceae archaeon; assembly: GCA_027039295.1. Taxonomy (GTDB): domain Archaea; phylum Thermoproteota; class Thermoprotei_A; order Sulfolobales; family Acidilobaceae; genus Calypsonella. Next base: position 494 of record JALWEW010000125.1, on the reverse strand, counting down.
TGGAGGGCTTCCAAGCCCCCAAGCTCGTGATGGTATCAAATAGGATAGCGGTGCGTGAGGGGAGGCTCGTGGAGACCGGTGAAAGCCTCGCGGAGGTCGAGAGGGGCATACGGGCCCTAGTCAGAGAGGCTATCGAAGCCCACCCGGCGCCAGGAGCCTCCCTCCGGGGGGATCCAATCGATGAGGCCTCAAGGGCCCTCCAGGCTATAGTGTCCTCGTGCATCCCGGGAGCAGCTCGGCGGGGATGCCGTTCTCCCGCAGGCCCCTGAGTATAAGTGAGGCCACCTCGTAGACCTCCAGGGGCGGCCCGCTTATCCTGAGCAGGAGGGCTAGCACAGGCATGCCCTCCACGAGGCCCCTAGGCCTTTCCAAGCTAGCCTCTACGAGCACCTGGTCCTCGCAGTAGGCTAGAATCCACGAGGAGCCCTCGCTCACCCTGCAAGGCCTCTCGTGGAGCATCCTCGATGTCTCCCGCAGCGTGAGCCTGACATCCT
>JALWEW010000124.1 GCA_027039295.1 Acidilobaceae archaeon | reverse complement strand
CCTCAGGCATCTATCCGTTACGATAAGCGATTTAACGAATGCTGGCGTCGAACGCGACGCCACCCTAGCTAGCCTCCGCGGCTCCGCATAGAGTAGATAAACGCCCCTATAGGGGGTCTCCTCGACGCTCCCGTCGGGATCAGCTTCAACTACTATGTCCCAGAGCTCCTCGATTGCCCATTGCTCCCTCTTCGGCTTGGCCGTCGCGATACCACTTGGGCAGCCTTCTCGGGCCACGGGCAGAGCCCCCTTAACGGGCACTCGCTGCAGCGCGGATTCTTTGCCCTGCAGTACTGCCTACCCAGGGCTATCAATAACCTATGCGCCTCCTCGGCCTTCTCGGGCCCAAAGTACTCTAGGAGGGCCCTAGATACCTCGTCGTACGTGGCGTTTCCTCGGACTAGACCCCAGCGCTTGGCAATGCGGGCGGCGTGCGTGTCTACGGCGAACACTCCTCTATACCGCCTGTAGAAGCTTAGGAACACGTCAACAGTCTTCTTCCCTACGCCTCTTACCCTGAGTAACTCCCTCCGTAGCTCCTCGGGCGGGGCGCGCGCAAGCCATTTCTCGCCTCCATGCTCTAACACAAGGCGTGCAACCCCGATCAGGGCCTCCGCCTTCTGCTTAGGTAACCCTGCAGGCCTGATGGCCTCTATTATATCACGTGGTGAAGCACTCACTATATCCTGGGGACGGACGCCAACCTTTTCTCTGAGCCTCTCGTAGGCCTTGATTGAGTTCCTGTCCGAGGTGTTCTGGCTGAGGATTATGGCTGCGAGAACCGCGAATGGGTTACCGTCGAGTTTGCCGGCGACGAGTACTACATAGTCCTTCCAGTCAACCTTCAGATTGTTCTTCAGTACATCGAATACTACATCTCCAGGCGCCCGCGAGGCTATACTGCAATTGCTGCCTCCGGAAACCTTTGGCTGCATTGTCGAGTGCCCCCCGGCCTCTAAGGTTTTTAGCACTAGATAATCTCTACCCTGAAAGGGAGATAACGTGAACCCGGCGTGCCCCGGCTTCGAGTTCGGAGAGCATACCGCCGACGTTCTGGTAAGAGCTAGGGGGCGCACTCTCGAGGAAGCCTTTGAGTGGGCGGCAATAGCTGTATACGAGATAATGACTGATACGACGAAAGTGAGGCCCGAGAGGAGAATTGAAGTAATGGTTTCCGGGATGGACCTGGAGAACCTGCTCTACAATTACATAGAAGAGCTGCTCTACCATACCGACGCCGAAGGCATGGTTTTCTCGAGGCTCATCCGCGTCTGCAGGATAGACGAGACTGGTGATGGATACGAACTACTAGCCTACGCCTGGGGTGATAAGTTCGATCCTGCTAAGTACGAGCATAGGACAGTAGTAAAAGCGATGACTTATGCTGAGATGAGCATTGAGAAGCAAGGCGGCTGCTGGCAACTCCAGTTCGTACCCGACATATAAGCCTATGCTCCTTCTTGCATTGCGGCAGCCCTCTTATAGCCTTGGGCTCCTCGTAGGGGTCTCTGGAAACGCTATAGGCGCATCAACTACCTGGACATCCGTCTAAGTTCATCGATGTAATTCTCCAGTTTGATCAGGCAGGTCCTACAGAAGGCGGCCTCTTTTCTGTCGACGTCATGTATGCTGTTGCTAAAGCTCATAACGCATCTAGGGTCGGGACAGTGGCCCAGGCCTAAGAGGTGGCCTACCTCGTGCATGCTCTCCTTAATCAGGCGCTCTAGGTAAAGGTTCCTGTCTCTAGTATAGAGTCTCCTCGAGAACACTATTGCTGCTCCGGCGTTCGGGAGGGCTATGCCGAAAACGAAGTTAAGGCCTTCTACGAACGCATCGGCCTCGCTTAAGCCCAGCGCTAACAACCTCGGGGGCTCCAGGATCCCCAGAGAGCGTGCTAGGTAGAGCGCGACCTCATCCGCGCGGTACTGGGCTCTGCTCCAGTCGAATAGCGTCAGGGGGACGCTGAGCCTCGAGGGTAAGAGCCTAAACCTCACCCCCTCAGGGAACCGCTCTCCCAAGGCGTCAGCGATGAGGGCAGCCTCGGATACGGGGAACGAGCCTATGGGAACTACGATTACCTCGACTATAGCCAACCTAAAACCCCCAAGGAGCCGGGCCGAGTAAGGGATAAAACGCTATACCCGGCCTGGAGCATACTGGCATAAGGGTGCCGCCGTAGCTCAGCGGGAGAGCGCCCGGCTGAAGAGACCCTAGTCCCGGATACCGGGTGGTCGGGGGTTCGAGTCCCCCCGGCGGCACCACCTCCTCGAGGAAAGGGGGTGGCACCGGTGTCGCTCGCGGTAATATTAGCTGGAGGCTACGGGAAGAGGTTAAGGCCCCTGACCGAGACCACTCCTAAGCCCCTCCTGCGCGTCGCTGGTAAGCCGATAATAGTTCATCAGATTGAGTGGCTCAAGCACTATGGCTTTGACGAGATAGTAGTGACTGTCGGTTGGCTTAAGGAGAAGATCATTGGGGAGCTTGGTAGCGGATCGAAATACGGGGTCACGATACTCTACGCAGTTGAGGAGGAACCCCTCGGAACGGGGGGAGCGATCTATAATGTCAAGGACATACTAGCTAAGAGGGAGAGGTTCCTCGTCACCAACGGTGACATACTAACTAACCTTGATCCGACGAGGCTGGTTGAAGTCGTCGCTAAAACCCCGTATTCCGCAGCTATAGCTGCCGTGGAGCTTAAGAGTACGTATGGCGTAATGGACATAGATGACGAGGGTAGAGTTAGGAGCTTTAGGGAGAAACCGATAATACCTGAGTATTGGATCAACGCTGGCGTCTACGCGATGACCCCAGAGGTACTCCCCTACATGCCTGAGAGAGGTGATGTGGAGAAGACTGCCCTACCCAAGCTAGCCGAGGAGGGGAAGCTGGTAGCTGTTAAGTATAGCTTGAAGGAGGTCTACTGGAGGAGCATAGACTCGCATAAAGACCTAGAGGAGGCCTCACGGGAAATAGAGGAGATGGGCGGGCTAGTGAAGCCAACAGCCTGAAAAGCCTACTCGCCGTACTCACCTATCTGGTCCAGTACAAGCTCGTAGTAATCCTCTCTGGCCTGCTCCAACTCCTCCTTGCTGACTCTGAGCTTCTTGGCCTTCGAGACGACCTTCGTCGTGAGCACCTTTTCCGTAGGCTTGCTCTCGCCCTTATACGACGCAAGGGTCTTCTCGTCAGCCGGCATCTCGTAGCCGCAGCGCATGCATACTAATACGACCGTGCCATCCTCCTTCTTTTTCGGGACCATTATGCCCCCGCACTTCGGGCAGAACTTCAAGAAAATCACCCCAAACTCCTCATTGGCTTCCCCGCTGGGCACTCTCCCCGGCGCACGGGGGGCTAATAAGGGTTGGGGCGGCCCGACCCTCTGTCCTTAGATCAGGAGGCCCCACATTCTCCCGCGGCCCCTGTACTCGCCGCGTATGTTTATCCTGTAGCCGCAGCGCGGGCACCTGTTGTCCTTTGTTAGCCTCCAGGCGGTTATGAAGAAGCCCTGCCTCTCTATGACCGGGTAGCCGCAGCGCGGGCAATACGTGTTCTCTAGGGGGTGTCCCCAGACGTTCCCTATATAGACGTACTTGAGACCCTCCTCCTTGGCGATCCTCGCGAGTCTCTCCAGGGTGCTTACGGGGGTTGGGGGTAGGTTCCGCATCTTGTAGTCCGGGTGGAACCTGAGTAGATGGAAGGGCGTCTCGTCGCCTAGGTTCTCGATTATCCACCTCGCGAGCCTCCTAATATCCTCCTCCTTATCGCCGACCTGTGGGACGACGAGGTTCGTTATCTCTAGCCACCACCCGGCGTCTCTCATGGCTAGGAGCGTCTCGAATATGGGTTCGGGGTCGGGGACTCCCATGTATCTCCTGTAGAACTCCCTATTACCTCCACCCTTGAAGTCAACCGTGGCAGCGTCCATGTAGGGGCCCAGCTCCTTCACGGCCTCGGGGGTCATGTAGCCGTTCGTGACCATCGTGTTGAAGAGGCCGTGCTTCTTTGCTAGCTTGGCAGTGTCGTACATGAATTCGTAGAACACTGTTGGCTCGTTGTAGGTGTATGTTATCCCATCGGCCTTATATCTTAGCGCGGCTTCTACTACCTCCTCGGGGGTCTTGTATGTGCCATAGAGGCCCTTCTCTAGCCTGCTCTGGCTTATCTCCCAGTTCTGGCAGAAGAGGCAGAAGAAGTTGCAGCCGACAGTCGATATACTCAGCACCTCACTTCCGGGGTAGAAGTGCATCAAGGGCTTCTTCTCGATGGGGTCTAGGTTCATGGCCGTGAGGAGGCCGTAAACGAGCACGTATAGTTTCCCGTTTATGTTCTTCCTCACCCCGCACACGCCGTAGCGCCCGGGCGCTATGATGCACCTCCTATGGCAGAGGTTGCATCTAACATAGCCCGGCTTGCCAGGCACGGGCTCCCAGAAGCGCGCCAGTCTAACGTAGGGCTTGCCTAGGAGCTCCTCATCGCCCCTACTACCACCCTCGGATCGTGCCATGCAGTGCCTCCCCCACTCCTCCTTAGGATCGTGGCCCTCGTGGCCTCATATAGGGGGCCCCTCAGCGGAAGCCTAGCGCCGCACCTCCAGCACCTACCGTCGGGTGCCTTTAGGGCAACTAGCCTGGATGCCTCGCGCACGGCCACTAGGGCGCCGCACTCGTGGCAGTAGGTCTCAAGCCTATCATAGGGTGGGGCGTGGAGGTATGTGTAGGGGATCCTCTTCCGCGCGATATCATAGAGCTGCCTCGCGGCCCCGCCCCCGCGGGGGTTGCCTATGTGGAGGTGGAGTATTGCGTTACCCGATAGACCGTGAAGCGCGGGTGTCAGGGCCTCGACGAGGGGCTCGTCGATGTATACGTTAACCTCGACTAGGAGACCGCTCGATACCAGCCTCTCCAGGCTAGTGGCCGCTGAGACCTTATAGGCGGGATCCTCTATCAGTGTAATATAGTCGAATACTATAACATCAACACTGCTGGCCAAGTCGTCTGGAGGTGCTAGCCCCTGAGTCCTCACCGCCACAATCAATCCCGAGGAGCGGGCTCTCGACACCAGCTCTCCCACCTTGGCCTCCAGGACGGGTTCTATCCCCTCGATACTAAGCACGTCAACCCTCCACCTACGGGCGAGTGAAACTATATCGCCGACTGGGACTTGTATAGCCTCCTCCGAGCCGGCAGCCCTCGTCAGCTCCTCTAGTATCCCACACCATCCAGGACACGCGAGGCCCCTGGGGAGCCTGGCATTAGCTGGTAGTACTACGCGTAGGGCAGAGCCTCCCGGGGCTACGTGGAACAGAGGTATGTCCTCCACGGTGGAGTATCCGAGAGACACAACACCTATGCTTAGCATAGCTCTTCGTGCGCGTGCCTCTGGAGCCCAGCCTAAAAAGATGGGAGTAGCAGGCGCTTTAGGGGTGCGGTGGGGATTGCAATGCCTCGTGCTCGGCGGCGGTGGTTGGGTTTCTGATAACTTCGCGTTCTCGCTAGCCAGAGCGCTCAACGCGCCGTTCTCCACGGTCTACACTAAGGTCTTCCCGGATGGCGAGTCATACGTGAGGCTTCCAGGCGAGGCCAGCTCCTTCGAGTCCGTCTGCCTCGTGAAGAGCCTGGATTACCCCCAGGATAAGGGTGTAGCGGAGCTCATTCTGGAGCTTGACGCGCTGAGGGAGAAGGGGATCCGCGACGTGACGCTAATAGTCCCGTACATGGCATACGCCCGCCAGGACAGGGAGTTCCTCGAGGGCGAGGCCGTTAGCATTAGGGCCCTCCTGAGGATCCTCCGCGCTGCTGGCGCGCAGAGGCTCTACGTGGTCGAGGTCCACAAGGCTGAGTCCCTCAAATACTTCGGGGGCGAGGCCGTGAATGTATCCCCCTACGAGTACATGGCTAAGTTTTTGGAGGTTGACGACGACACAGTCGTCATAGCTCCTGACATAGGGGCGTATGGGAGGGCGGAGAGGCTCGCCAAGGCCCTAGGGGTAGAGTTTGACTACCTAGTCAAGACCCGCGATAGGGTCACAGGCGAGGTCTCATACAAACCGAAGGAGGTGAATGTTGAGGGTAGGAACGTGATCATAGTTGATGATATAATAAGCACAGGGGGGACCATCGCTAAATCGGCTGGCATGCTCCGCGCCGCTGGCGCGCGGAGGATCGACGTGGTGGCCGCGCACGCCCTCCTCGTGGGGGACGCCTGGAGCAGGATAATGGCCTCTGGGGTCACGAGAGTCTACGCCGCCAACACTGTGAAGCCCCAGTCGGGCTCCCCTATAATAATAGATGTTGCCCCCACGGTAGCGGAAGCGCTCGGGGGGAACAGGTAGGGGCCTTGGATGCCCAGTGCTACTTCAGGCTCTCGGGCGAGCACCCCACCCTGCCCCTGTCAGAGCTTAAGGCGATACTCGAGTCCATAGCGCCGGATAGCACGGTCAAAGCCTACTACAGGCCCCTGGCACTCGTCGAGTGCAGACCCTGCAGGGCCCGGGTCGTGGTCGATGGCGTACTCCGGAGGGCGGGGCTCATCAAGAGTGGGGGCCTCCTACTGGGGATATTCTCCGATGAGGAGCACCTCGAAAGGGAGGCTAAACGCATACTAGACGCGCTGGCAGGCCATGGCGTCCGAGGGCCCCTAAGAGTCGAGGCCCACAGGCTCCTGGGCCTCTGGCGCGGCGCCAGTACCGCGAGGGTAACACGGCTCTTGGCCTCCCTCCTTGGGGAGGGCGGTGTAGGCGCGACGCCGAGGTCTCGCACAGTGCTAGAGGTGCTCTACGCTGAGGGCGTGATAGTAGTAGGCCTTAGGCTGGCGGTCCTCGACACTAGGGGCTTCGCGGAGCGCTCGCCCGCCCGGAGGCCATTCTTCAAGCCGGGCCCCCTCGATCAGAGGCTATCTAGGGCCCTCGTAAACCTGGCGAGGCTTCGGCCGGGCGGCGTTTTCTGGGATCCCTTCTGTGGGACCGGCGGCATAGCTCTCGAGGCCTGCCTAGTAGGGGCTGGGAGGTGCCTCTGCGGCGACATAAACCTCGAGATGGCGTATGGCTCCCAGAGGAATCTCGAGCACTACTCCCAGGGGCCCCCCAGCCTCTCCTATATCGGAGACGCCCTCCACCCTCCGGTCAGGGGAGGCATCGACGCCGTGGCTACAGACCCTCCCTATGGGAGAAGCACGAGCCTAGGGGGACGCACGCGGAGGATCCTCTATAGGGGCTTCCTCGAGGCCGCGCTGTCACTACTAAGAAAGGGTTCCTATCTCGTCTTCGCCGCCCCCGAGGCGGAGAGGCCTCACGAGATAGCCTCCTCCCTGGGCTACGAGGTTATTGAGAGCCACTACATGTACGTGCATGGCAGCCTCGTCAGGGAGATAGTAGTAGCGAGAGCGCCCTAGGAGGTGGATGGCTTGGCTAGGAGCGTCGAGGTAGTCTTCCTCGGCACCTCTGGCGGTGTACCCACGCATGCCAGGGGCCTGCCCTCTGTGCTGGTGAGGGACTGGAATGGGTTGAGCATACTCCTTGATGCTGGTGAGGGCGTGCAGCTCGCGCTGGCGAGGATGGGTGTGGCTGTGACTAGGATAGACGTTATAGCCATAACGCATGCCCATGGGGATCACATCAATGGCCTCCCAGGGTTGCTCCAGTCAATGTACATGTATGAACGCTCTAAGCCGCTCCTAGTCTTCGGGCCCAGAAGCGTCATGCACTTCCTTAGGGACCTGCTAGAGGTTGAGAGGTACGATTTCAGCTTCGAAATAGTCGGGGTTCAAGTCGAGGGTAGGGGGGGACACCTCCTCTGGGATAGGGGCGGTGATAGGGTAACCATCTCGTGGGCCCCCGCTTGCCATAGCGTGGAGAGCTACGCCTACAGGATCGAGTGGCGCCTAAGACCGAGGCTTGACCCGGAAGCCGTCAAGGCCCTGCTCGGCTCAAACCCCCGCCTAGTGGGGGAGGTCCTCGAGAGGGGGGAGACGCGTCTCCCCAACGGCAGGGTAGTCAGGTTATCCGATATAGCTAGGGATAAGGCGAGGGGGGCATCCATAGTGTACACGGGAGATACATCGTACCCCTGTGCTGGCGTGGCGGAGCTGGCCAGAGGGGCGAGGCTCCTAATACACGACTCGACCTTCGCAGAGGACCTAGCGGAGGAGGCCCGTGAGAGGGGCCACAGCACGGGGGTCCAGGCGGCCAGGGCAGCAAGGGAGGCTGGCGCCAGCCTCCTGGTGCTGACGCATGTTAGCGCAAGGTACGAGGGCTACGAGGCCCGGAGGATAGAGAGGGAGGCCTCTAGGGTCTTCCCAAACGTAATACTCGCCTGGGACGGCCTCAAACTACTGTTAACAGTCTAGCCCCTGGGGCCCCCGATGTTCCTCAGCGGCCGTAGGATAGTGGTTGATGGCGTAGTCGGCGTCTTGGACTCCTCCTCCGAGCAGCCGGCCGGCGTGGACCTAACACTCGACTACGTGGAGGAATTCGGGGAGCCCGGCTTCCTGGGTAGGGCGGAGCGCCGCGTGCCCCGGGGCGTGAGGCTGGAGTGCCCCTCCGGCCTGTGCAGGCTCGAGCCCGGGGCCTACAGGGTGCGGTTCAGGGAGGAGGTGCGGATCCCTAGCTGGGCCGTGGGGCTATGCTTTCCCCGCAGTAGCCTACTCAGGATGGGCGCCCAGCTCTCATGCGCCGTGTGGGATCCGGGCTACAGGGGGCGGGGTGCGGCCCTGCTGGTTGTGTATAACGTGCATGGAGTAGAAGTCGAGTTGGGGGCCCGTATAGCCCAGCTCGTCATAGCGAGGCTCGAGGAGTTGCCAGCGAGCCTCTATAGGGGGGCCTACCTCGGGGAGGGCGCCCGGGAGTCGTTCAGCCCATGAACCTGTAGACGAGTACGGCCGCTATAGTGTATGCGGTCGAGGCCGCTAGGCTAACGGCGAGGCCACGCCTTCCCAGCCGCCCCCTAAGCGAGAGGTTGCCGCCTAGGAATAACATGAGGATCCCGGCGGTGTTTGTGGTCCAGTAGCCCACAGCGAAGCCTAGGTCAGGCCTTACGCCAGCGTACCTGTGGAGGAGGGCCGCGAAGAGAAGCGCCAGGGGTATGTTCACGACTGGATCGTTCCACCAGCTAAGCGGGCTCAGCGCGTAGCCTATAGCGCCCAGCAGGCCGCCGACAAGCCTGGCCCCCAGCCCTCCCCCTGGCAGGGTCCTCCTTCCACGCTTCACCCATTCAAGTGCCATTGCCGCCCCCCACAAGGGCGTGGGGATGCGAGGCTATTAGCCTGGCGGCCAAGAGCTAGTGGAGGTGGTGGAGGTTGGGGGCTGGCGGGGAGGCATTCCAGAGGTTCTTGGATGACTTCTTCTATGCCCGGAGAAGGCTCGTGGAGAGACTCGCCAGAACTCGGAACTTCGACGAGGTCAGATGCGAGTTAATAGAGGCTGCCACCCTCCTATCACCAATGCTGGCCACATGCGGGCCCGCGGGCCCCAATGTGGCGCCTTTCATGGTGACTTTCATGGTCAGACCACAGTACCTCGGCGAGGCCCTAGAGGAGCTTAGGGCGCTGGAAGACAGGTACTGGGGCCGAGGACCCGAGGCCCTAAGGGCTGCGACCGAGTTCCTCCTGGAATATGTTTATAATATAGAAAAAGCGGATCCCCTCACACTGGCGTCACACATAATGAGCAGGGGGCACACATGGGTGAACCTTAAGGCGACTGGGGAGGCGTCGCTCGGCATACTTCTACCGCCCGACAGGGGCGCCTATGAGTTGCGTGTTGACGTGGAGATTTATGATAGCGGTGAGATATACGAGTACGTTAACAGGGTCCACGACCTCATGCATGCTGTGCCCGAGGGCCGTAGGAGCCACCCGTGGTACCCGGCGGTCATCATGCATGTAAGAGAGATCTATGATAACGGCTACAAGGCCCTCGGCAAGAGGATCTACCCCTAAGTGCCGCCCTCCGAGCACCACGGGCCCGCGGCTTCCCATGGTGTCACGGGCGTAGGCCCCTCGTGTTACTCCGCGAGCCCTCCCATACCCTCAGGGTCCCAGATAGTACTCTCGGAGTAGGAGGTAAACGGGGTGCTCTAGGGGTGGTTGTAGGCATAATCAGAAGGATCCTGGGGAGGGATGCTTCGCAGGCGGTATGGGATGCTAGAGCGGCATCTGATGTGACCAGTGGTGTCGGCCTAGGAGTGGCCGATGACTATGCTGACTATGATAGTGTTATGGCTAATCTCGAGTATAAGAGGATGGAGATAGAGCAGGTAAAGGAAATGGTTGCAATGGAGATCAAAGAGACCTACGACGCTATAGTCAGATCAGTCAAGGAGGGGGACCGCGAGACTGCCGAGCTACTCGCCGCTGAGGTGGCGCTAAAGAAGAACATAGTCAAGGCACTCAGCCTCGTGTCCAAGCTGCTGAAGCTAGCAGTGACCAGGATAAGGACCGCGAAGACGACCGAGGAGGCCGTGAAGGCCCTAGGCCCCGTGGTGGCCGTGCTCAGGAGCGTGAGCCCCTACCTATCCAATGTGAGCCCCGAGCTGGCAGTGCAGATCGCGTCCATACGCGAGGAGATAGAGAGGCTATACTCAATGCCGGGTATACAAGTGCAGGGCCTAGACACCAAGGGGATACTAGATTTAGTCCCAGAGGCCAAGAACGTGCTGAGGCAGGCCGTTAGGGAGGCCAGCGAGGATGTAAGTAGGCTGCTACCCGAGGAGCCCCGGGAGGCCAGCGAGGTGGAAGTCGATATAGAGGAGGCCGCCGCTAGGCTGATAGAGTACATTAAGGCTAACGGGGGGAGGCTGAACGTCAAGAAGGCAGCGCAGGAGCTAGGACTAAGCCCGTCCCTCGTCCGGGCGGCTCTAAGGCACCTCGAGAGGAGGGGCCTGGTAAAGCTAGCCCCAAGGAGGCCCCAGGGGGAGGCTCTAGCCTAGCAGGTCGGGCCTCCCCCTCCGGGGCGGGTACACTCTCTCGAGTAGCGTTATGGGCCTCCTACCCCTGGTCGGGTAGCCCTCTAATATATAGGCCTCGCCCCCGACCTCCTCGGCTAAGGCGGCTATGAGACCGGGCCGCGGGGGCGCCAGGACTCTCTCCTCCCCCAGCCTTATCTCGCCCCACACTAGGAGCGGGCCCCTAGCCTCCTCGAACCAGGCCCTGTCGAGGCGCGCGGTCCTTTTGAGCCTGTTGATCGTCTGGATTGAGTCCTTGTATGCGGCGGGGCAGAAGTGGACTGGTATAGTTACGTTACGCCTGGCCCACTCGAGGACCCGCAGGGCGGCCTCTAGGCTGCCCTTCACGGTATGGGGCCTCCGGGGGTCCTCCGCGTAGCCCCTTAATAGCAGGGCCTCGGCGTTCGGCTCCACGAACTCCATCTCATTGAGGTTGACGAAGTCCGCCCCGAACCTATCGCTATATTCTATCAGCCTCACTGCCCACTCCTCGAGGCCGGGGGCGATGGGTATCTCGAGGCCGACGCTCATACTGGTGTATTTGACGGCGTCGGCTATCCTCTCCTCGAAGCCCGGCCTGGTGGGGTGGAACCTTATCTCGTCTAGGCCGGCCCTATCGAGCGCCTTGAGGGCCGGCTTCGTGGCGTAGCGCCCACTGGTGTAGAGGTGAATATGGAACGACTCGGAGAAGTTCTCCTTAAGGGCCCTGATTACCCGTAACGTTAGATCGAAGCGGATGAGGGGGTCCCCGCCCGTAATGCTAGCCCCCATGGCGCCCTGCCTGTAAACCTCGACCAGCAGCTCCTCAACGCTAGAGACCCTCTCCTCGTTAACGTAGAGCACGTCCCTGCCCAGCCTCTCCCTGCTTACGGGGCAGTAATAGCAGCCGTCATCGCAGAGGCCGGTCACGAATATGACAGCCTTGAGCCCGGGGAAGCATAGCTCGCAGCCACGGGCCATGGGGCCGCGGGTTAGGAGTGCCACCTCCGGAGAGCCGAGGATCCCCGGCTCCGGCATAGCATCCACCGGCTCCGGCGCCCCTAGATGTCGATGACTGGCGTCTCCCCGAACCTGCCCAGGGAGACCTTATCTCCGGCCTCAACGCCCTCTAGCGGTATTAGCCTTACCCCAAGCGGCCTGCCCTTGGATAGGGCGTAGGAGGCGACCTCTAGGATCAGGCCCGCGGCTCCCTGCTCGTCATATGGTATAACAACCATGTCAAGCCCTGCGAGGCACGCCCCCGCGAGCCTCGCTAGGTCCCTAGCCCTCGTGTCGCCCTCGCTCACCCTAGCCTTAAGCTTGGCGTCCTCGGCTACGGGCAGCTGGACCTCGTTGAAACCCAGCGTCCTACTCAGCCTCTCCGAGGCCCTGGCTATGGCCCTGTTAGCAAGAGATATCCCGAGCGCGACGCCGGGCTCGGGCAGCCTTGTACCTGAGATGGCCTCGACCAGCGCTAGGCTGGAGTCGGCCATCCAAGGGGCTATGCTCAGGTCCACACCCGAGGCTTCGGCGCCGACGAGTCTCGCTACCCGCTCGGCGAGTCTCTCGCCTAGGGAGCCCGCCCGGGCTATGGCGTCCTCTACCGCTGGGAGGCCCCTGTTTAGGTAGGCCGACAAGAGGTAGGTGGGGTAGGTGAAGCCCACGCTCACCAGGGACCGTCCCGTGGAAGCGCTCAGTGGGAAGAAGGGTGTCTCGACGGGCGCGCCGAGCGTGTTGACCCCAAAGCGCGTTGCTGCGAGTGGGTCCTCCTCGGCAACGAGGTTGGCCGCCCTGGCTATGCGGCCGGCCTGCTCCCAGGACGCCTCGTCGAGCATGAGGCTGATGTAGACGCCCTCAACGACCGTGCTCCTCACGAGGGACTCTAGGTCGCCAGTCGAGCTGGGGTAGTAGCCAGCATTCACAAGCACCCCGGCCCGCTCAGCGAGCTCCCCAAGCTCATCCGCCAGGTCCGCGGTTACCTCGAGGCTGGGGGCGGGCGGCAACGTGAGCCTCACGGAGTCAGGTCTGGGGTGTCCCTCCCCCGCAGCAGTGTCCACGGCTTCTAGTAGCGCGTACGCCGCGTTCTCGACCTCCCCCAGCCTCTCCCACCACTCAACGCGGCCAGCGTGGAGCGTGATCATTCTAACAGAGAAGCCTCTCTCACTCAAGGCTACACCGCCCATACCCGATCAGGAGCAGCGGGGTTCTTTAGTGAAGGCCGGGAGGGGCCGGCCTCACACTCCCCCGCGCCCCGGGGGCGTCAGCGGCCCACCAAGTCTGCGATCCTCCCAGCAAGGCTTATTTCCGCTCTCTCGGAGAACAATGATTATAAGTGCGTGAGCATCAACCACACCGGGAGCACCGCGGAGGTGATGCTACCCTTGTCGGAGGAGAGAAGGAAGGTCACAGTTAGTGTTATAAAGGCTGACATCGGGAGCCTGGCGGGCCACCATAAGGTTCACCCTGACACGATACTGGCGGCCTCGAGGGTCCTAGCTGAGGCTAAGAAGAAGGGTGTCATAAAGGACTTCTATGTAACACACGTCGGCGACGACCTCCAACTGATAATGACTCACTATAAGGGCGTTGATAGCCCTGACATACACGGCCTGGCCTGGGAGGCATTCAAGGAGGCGACGAAGGTCGCCAAGGAGCTGGGTCTCTACGCCGCCGGCCAGGATCTGCTCAGCGACGCCTTCAGTGGTAACGTGAGGGGGCTCGGGCCCGGCGTGGCTGAGATGGAGTTCGTCGAGAGGCCCGCCGAGCCCATAGTGGTCTTCATGGCTGATAAGACGGAGCCGGGAGCTTTCAACCTACCCCTCTACAAGATATTCGCTGACCCATTCAACACTGCCGGGCTGGTGATAGATCCGCGTATGCATGATGGCTTTGTGTTCGAGGTACTGGATGTATTCGAGGGCAAGATGGTGAGGCTGGCCGCCCCCGAGGAGCTCTACGACCTCCTAGCCCTGATAGGCACGCCGGGGAGGTATGTCATCAAGAGGGTCTACAGGAAGAGAGACAATGAGATAGCCGCTGTGGTCAGCAGTGAGAGGCTGAACCTGATAGCGGGTAAGTACGTCGGCAAGGACGATCCCGTGGCCATCGTGAGGGCGCAGAGCGGGTTCCCCGCGGTCGGCGAGGTGCTGGAGCCGTTTAGCTTCCCCCACCTCGTGGCGGGCTGGATGAGGGGTAGCCACCACGGCCCCTTGATGCCGGTGGGCCTGAAGGACGCCAAGTGCACGCGCTTCGACGGTCCCCCGAGGATAGTGGCCCTCGGGTTCCAGGTGCACAACGGTAACCTCATAGGCCCAGCCGATCTCTTCGACGACCCTGCATTCGACGAGGCGAGGAGGCTAGCGCAGTTCATAGCGGACTACATGAGGCGCCACGGCCCCTTCATGCCGCACCGCCTAGGCCCCGAGGAGATGGAGTACACGACGCTCCCACAGGTGCTAGAGAGGCTCAAGGACCGCTTCGTCAAGGCCGAGCTAGGCTACAAGCCCGTGATAAAGAGGAGCGAGGAGCTCTCGGGAGCGGAGCACGATTGAGGAGTAATAACTAAAAATATTTTTATAATTTATAAAGAGTTTTTATTTCTGTTCGAGCGCCTCCCTTACTAGCTTGGGTATCTCCATAGGCGTCCTCGCAACCCTTATGCCAGCCTCCTCCAGCGCCTTCACCTTGCCCTCATAGGTGCCTGTGCCCATCATTATTATAGCGCCAGCGTGGCCCATCCTCTTGCCTGGCGGAGCCGTCCTGCCGGCAACGAAGGCTACGACTGGCTTCGTGAAGCGGCCCTCCTTCACCATCATTGCGGCTCTCTCCTCCATGTCGCCACCTATCTCGCCTATCAGCACCAGGGCCTTTGTGTCCGGGTCCTTCTCGAAGAGTTCCATGGCCTCCGTGAATGTCAGGCCTACCACTGGGTCGCCTCCTATGCCTATTGCTGTTGTCTGGCCTAGACCCGCCCTCGTCAGGGCATAGGCTATCTCGTAGGTGAGTGTCCCGCTCCTCGAGACTATCCCCACAGGGCCTGGCGCGAAGACGTGGCCGGGCATTATGCCTATTTTCGTCTTGCCAGGAGATATTATGCCAGGGCAGTTGGGGCCTATGATGACCGTGCCCTTTCTCTTAGCGTAGTTCACGAACTCTAGGGTCTCGTGTACGGGAATGTGCTCCGTTATCACTACGACGACCTTCATGCCAGCGTCGATGGCCTCATAGACGGCGTCGGCGGCGAACCTAGCTGGGACGAAGACTATACTAGCATTGGCCTCGGGGTGCTCGGCTACGGCCTCCTCCATCGTATCGTATACAGGTACGCCGTGAACGACGGCGCCACCCTTGCCGGGAGTCACACCGGCAACGATCTTGGTGCCATACTCGAGCATTAGCTTCGTATGGAAGCTGCCCTCGCGGCCAGTTATACCCTGAACGATAACCCTCGTGTTCTCATCAACCAATACCGCCATTCCTACCTCACCCCCTCTAGAGGCTCACAACCTTCTTCACGGCCTCGATTGGGTCCGTGAAGGCCTCTATGCCGGCCTCGCGGAGGATCCTCCTGCCCTCCTCCTCGTTTGTACCCGAGAGCCTGATAACTAGGGGCTTCTTCATGCCACCCAGCTCCTCAATAGCCTTTATGACTCCCCTGGCTACCTCGTCGCACCTCGTTATGCCGCCGAATATGTTCATGAATATCTTCTTGGCCTTCGGGAACTCGAAGAGGAAGCCGACAGCGGTCTTCACCAACTCGGCGCTGGCACCACCTCCGATGTCGAGGAAGTTAGCGGGCTTACCACCGTACTCGTATACGAGATCCATCGTGGTCATCGTCAACCCGGCACCGTTGCCTATTATGCCTACATCACCGTCTAGCTCGACGAACGCTAGGCCCATCTTCCTAGCCTTGATCTCCCACTCCGTGTACTCGCCGGTCTCCTCCAGCTTCCTCTCGCCGAGCTCCGGGTGCTTGTAGAGGGCGTTGTCGTCCACGATTATCCTGGCGTCGAGTGGTATGACCCTGTCGCCTACAAGGGCTAGCGGGTTGCTCTCAGCGAGGTCGGCATCGTAGTCCATGAAGGCTCTGTACAGGGCCATGAGGAACCTAGAGTACGAGGACAGGGCCTTACCGCTAAGGCCTATCTTCTTGCCTATAACCCTTGCGTGGTAGCCCCTTAGCCCAACGTCGGGGTCGATGTGGAGCCTGATAATGCTCTCCGGCTTCTCCCTGGCTATCTCCTCTATATCCATGCCCCCATACTTGGAAGCCAGGACCACGGGCTTCCTCTCACTCCTGTCTATGATGATGGCAGTGTAGAGTTCTGCCTCGTGCTCGATAGCCTTCTCAATTAGTATATAGGAGGGCTTCAGGCCCTTAATAGGCGTCTCGAAGAGCTTGTTTACGAGTTCTACGGCCTCCTCGAGGGTCCTGGCAAGCTTCACGCCCCCGGCCTTGCCCCTGCCAGCAACGAGTACTTGGCTCTTCACAACGACTGGCGGCTCCAGCCCTGCCTCCTTAATCTTGGCAAGTGGGTCCTCGCCTTTCTTTATCAGCACACTTGGGGGCACCTCGACGCCGTACTTCTTCAGTATCTCCTTGGCCTCGAACTCGAAGAGCTTCAAGGGCTGCACCTCGCTAGTGAGGTGGCACTCATTTCCGGGTTAAATAACTGGAATTGATTCCACACTCTACACCAGCCCAGGCGGCCGCGTATATGGGGGTCAGGCGCCTGGTTACTCTTCAGCCGCCCCCTCCCCGGCGGGGAGGGGCGTCATACCTTACACGGCTCCTCATCCCCCCGGTAGAGCGCTGAATGCCACTAGCGTTTTGAGGCCTCGAGAGTCGCCGCCTCTTGCTGGGGGGTTCTCTGTATGCCTGCCGTGGACCCGGGCTCGCTGGTCTACGAGGTCTCCGATATCCTAAAGCTTCGAGGCACAGAGTTGGAGGCCCTAGCGAGGGAGGCTGTTGAGTCCTCAGCGGTTCTTGTGGTGGCGCCCTCGATAGTGGTCGTGGAGGGGCCCATGGGGCCGCGGCTTATGAGCGTGGGTGTGGGATCCCTCATATTCGAGGAGCCTCCAGGCTGGCCCTCCCTGAGGGCGTACAGGCTCAAGCGGAGGGAGTGGGTTGACGGCTGTATTGCAAGCGAGTTGAGCGGCGTGGCAACGCCTGAGGGGCAACCCGTCAAGGCTGTGGGGGTGGCTATCGCGATAGACTACAGGGATCCCGCCGCGCTCATAGTGAATGGGGTAGAATCCGAAGCCCTACTAGCGCCCGGGCCCCTCACACGCGAGGCCGTGAAGGCCGAGCTTGCTGGCCGCCCCCTCCTGGGCTGGCTCGGGGACCGCTACGTGGTGCACGCGCTAGGGGGTCCCCTGGAGGAGAGGCTACGCTTCATGGCCGCGCTACTCCCCCGATGCCGTAGAGGGGGCTCACCTTAGGTCGGTGCTCCTCACGAGGCCACCAAGGCCCTCGGCATAGGGTAGCTATGCTCACAGCCCCACGACAACTAGGCTCGCCTATGGTTAAGGGCTTGCATCTCCAGGCTGGGGCCAGCGAGTATAGCCTGGCGCAGCCGGCCTTTAGATACTTGGGGGAGGGGACTCCAGAGAGCCCCTCCGGGTGCGTTGTGGGATGCCGAGGTTCCCCCGTAAGAGGGAGTGGGCCGCGCTGGTCGCCCTCGCGAGGAGGGGTGGGGAGCTGAACCTCGGCGAGGCGATTGATATCCTGCGCGTCGACCTCTGTGTCACGAAGAGGACGGCTAGGAGAATCATTAAGAGGCTCTCGAGGATAGGCGCGCTCGCACTTGAGAAGAGTGATGGGGAGATAATGGTCAAACCCGTGGAGCCCAGCGTCTTCCTGGAGCGGCTAGTGAATGCCTACATGGCTGGTCGGAAGCGTAGATGCACCCTCGGGGGCGCAGAGAAAGCGAAAAGCGAGTAGTAGCCAGCCCGCACCCACGGGCTAGAGGGGATGAGGAGGGCTGTACTCGCCGAGGCCCCGCGAGGGCCCTATGGTGACGCCTTTAAGTTCTGACCCCCCGAGAGCTTGGTCTAGGGGTCCTCTGTGGCGCTTAGATTAGGGCGCTTGAGGAGGCCGAGGAGGGGCGAGCGCTTCGACGTCGCGATAATAGGCGGTGGGCCCGCGGGTCTATCAGCTGCGATCTACGCTGTCAGGTTCCTCCTTAAGACCGGCGTGTTCACGGAGAACGTGGGTGGACAGCTCAACGACACGGACTATGTAGATGACTATCCTGGGATGGGGAAGGTCAGGGCCTCGAAGCTGATAGCGAGCTTTAGGGGGCACGCGGAGCGGTACTTCGGGGTCCCCATATACGAGAGGGTGCACGTCGAGAAGTTCGAGAGAGTCGACGATATATGGTTCAGGATCACTGGGAGGCCCTCCCTCGAGGTATACGCTAAGACCATAATAATGGCCGTGGGCTCGAGGAGGAGGAAGCTCGGGGTCCCGGGGGAGAGGGAGTATACAGGCCGCGGGGTAAGCTATTGCAGCGTCTGCGATGCTCCATTCTTCGATGGTAAGGATAGTGTTGTGGTAGTGGGAGGCGGCGACTCCGCCTTCGAGGGCGCCCTCGTGCTCTCAGGCTACGTGAAGAGGGTCTACCTCGTTCATAGGAGGAGGCAGTTCAGGGCGAAGCCCTGGTACGTCGAGGCGGCTAGGAGCAAGGACAACATCGAGTTCGTCCTAGACAGCGTAGTGGACGAGATAAAAGGTGATGGCACCCACGTGACAAGCGTGGTAGTGAGAAACAAGGTTACGGGCGCGAAGCGCGAGATCAAGGTGGACGGGGTCTTCATAGAGATAGGCTTCGAGCCCCCGGCCGAGTGGTTCAAGAGCCTCGGCCTAGAGGTCGACGAGAGAGGCTACATCAAGGTCGACCACTGGATGAGGACTAACATACCCGGAGTCTTCGCGGCTGGCGACTGCACCAATGTATGGATAGGCTTCAGACAGATAGTAACGGCGGCCGCTATGGGCGCAGTGGCCGCGTACTCGGCCTACAACTACCTCGCGGAGAGAGGCTTATACGCTCCGCGGAGCGATAGTATAGGTAGCCGAGGCTAGCCTTTCCCGGGGTAGGTGACTCTCAATGGCTAGGGCAGTGGGGCTGAGGCTTGAGGGGGTGCCGGAGAAGTATAGGCCACTCTACGAGCGCATGATCAAGCAGAAGTACCACTTCGTCGGTAGGCACACCGTGGTGAAGAAGTGCTACTGGAACCACGCAGCGCTAACGCAGCAGAGATTCTGCTACAAGTGCAAGTTCTATGGTATAGAGAGTCATAGGTGCATACAGATGAGCCCCACCGCCTTCTGGTGCTGGAACGCCTGCCTCCACTGCTGGAGAATCAGGCCCCAGGACGTAGGCGTCGAGTGGGATGAGACCAAGATGCCCTTCGCCGACGATCCCCGGGAGATAGTGGATGGGATAATAGAGGAGTACCGCAGGATAATAAGCGGCTACAAGGGCCATCCGAGGGTGCCGAAGAAGCTCCTCAAAGAGGCCATGGAGCCGAAGCACGTAGCGATAAGCCTAACCGGCGAGCCCACCCTATACCCCTACCTCGGCGAACTCATAAGGGAGATACACAGGCGCGGCATGACCACCTTCCTAGTGACGAGGGGCGTCAGGCCGGACGTGTTAGCTAATCTAGAGGAGGAGCCGAGCCAGCTCTACATCAGCATAGAGGCATGGGATAAGAGGTCCTACAACTACTTCACTAGACCCCTGGTGCCGAGGGCCTGGGAGCTGACCCTGGAGACCCTCGAGATGCTGCCAAGCTTCTCCAGCCCCACCGTGCTCAGGATAACCCACGTGAAGGGCTTCAACGACAGTGAGGAGGCGGTAAAAGGCCTAGCCAAGCTCGTGAGGATAGCCCAGCCTACATACATAGAGGTTAAGGCGTACATGTACGTCGGAGCCTCGCGTGAGAGGCTCACCAGGGACAACATGCCATCCCACGAGGAGGTCGTGCGCCTCGCCCATAGGATATCAGAGCTGACTGGGTACCCGATAAGAAGCGAGAGCAGGCCCAGCAGGATAGTGCTGTTGAGCCACCTGGAGAAGCCGATTAGACACGGCAAGGGGTGCCCCTGGGGCTGGAAGGGCAGGGAGGAGGAGGCCCCCGGAGAGTACGAGGACACATCACCGGATACTACTCCCTAGGCAGCTCGAGGCCCAGCACGCGGGCGAGCCTCTCAAAGAAGGGTGCCGCCCTCTCCTCCACGTTGACATCGGCCATACCCGTGTACCTATTAGGCTCGGGGTTAACGTTGACGAGCCTCGCACCCCTCTCCTTAGCGTAGACTGGTATAGACCCGGCTGGCTCGACGACACCGCTAGTGCCCACCACTATGACGAGATCCGCCTTCCCAGCCTCCTCGAAGGCCCTCCTCAGGGCGGCCTCGGGCAAGGGCTCCCCGAACCACACCACGTCGGGCCTCGCCAGCGACCCACACCTAGGGCACCGCAGCGGCAGCTCGTCGTCGCTGGGTGGCGACTCAAGGATCCACCTGTAGCCGCAACGGGTACAACGGGCCCTCCAGATGTTGCCGTGTAGTTCTATTACGTTCTTGCTTCCGGCGCGCTGGTGGAGGCCGTCCACGTTCTGGGTTATGACCGCCCTCACAAGCCCCCTCCTCTCCAGGGCTGCTATAGCGTAATGGGCAGCATTAGGCCTGGCGGAGGCTATGATGCGCATGCGCCACGCGTACCACTCCCACACCAGCCTGGGGTTCCTCTCGAAGCCCCAGGGGCTAGCGAGCTCCTCAGGCCTATACCTGCGCCAGAGACCATCTGGCCCGCGGAACGTGGGGATACCGCTGTCAGCCGACACGCCGGCCCCCGTGAAGACTATGGCGTAGCTCGAGCTCTCCAGGAGCCTTGCGACCTTGACTGCGGGATCCTCCACGGCCCCGCCCTGAGGGAGACGATGAGGGTAGAGATATTAATCTCAAGCAGCCATTTGTAACGTGTGGGTGGGGGTGTAGATAATGCCTACCCTCAAGAGCGGCCTAGTCATAGCTGGAGCCTACGCTGATAAGGTCAGGAGAGTCCTATTCGCGCAGCTAAAGGACAACATCAAGAGGGGAGAGCTTGACTCCAAGGAGGTCGCGAGGGCTGCGGGGGAGCTAAACAGGCTCCTCTTCGAGATACTAGTCTACAAGCTGGGAATCGATAAGGGCGACGTGGTTAGGATAAGCGTTGACTACGACGTAGTTAACGGCTCCATAGAGTGGAAGCTGGACACGCTAAAGATAGAGGCTTGGAGGAGGATCCCCCAGGAGGAGGTAGACAAGGCTGTCTCCACTATCACGGAGAAGGCGGAGGAGATAGTGTCCTCGGCCATAGAGTTCGAAGTGGAGGAGCTAGGGGAAACCGAGACCGGAGACATAGTCTACGAGCTCAGGCACCGCGACCGGGTAGTGGGGGCACTAGCAGTCACCCCCCTGAACGGGGAGGCCCTCATAAGGGGGGCCGTGGTGGAGCCGACGCCGCTCATACTGAGGAGGAAGAAGATATCGTACGAGGGCGACCTGAGGGATTACATCGAGTCAAACATAACTGATATCATGAGAGACGCCGAGAACACCGAGCGCAGAGAGGCCGAGAGGGTTGTGAGGGAGCTGAGGGCACTGATCGAAGCCTCGAAGGAGGAGGCCGAGGAAGAGTACGAGTAACACGGCTATTAGGAGGATGTCCCTAATGCTTTAAAGACCCGCTAACCGGTTTCTAGCCACGGCGCGGGGGTGCCCGAGCCTGGCCAAAGGGGTCGGGCTGAGGACCCGATGGCGTAGGCCTGCGTGGGTTCAAATCCCACCCCCCGCACCACCTTCCTCTCTGCTGGGCTACACGTAGTAGTACTGCCCGGATGCCTTCTGCATCCTATCGAGGTAGCTGCCCTCCTTGTTGACCCGGGGCCTATACGTCTGTGGGTCCCTCCTGAATGTTATCCCGAGGTGCTTGAGGAACATGTTCATACCCTCCCTAAGGTTGAGGGGCCTCGAGGCCCTACCGTGCCTCCCGGGCTCTCCCAGGATCACTATCAGTTTATCGCTTATGAAGTCCTGTATAACGATGTCGTGCTCTACAACGAATGCGGCGGCCTGTCTAGTCTCGGTGAGTCTCCTTATGATCTTTGCTACGCTCAGCCTCTCCTCGACGTCCAGGTACGCGCTGGGCTCGTCGAGGAGGTAAATGTCGGCCTCCCGCGCCAGGACTATCGCTATGGCTAGCTTCTGCATCTCCCCGCCGCTGAGGCTGCGGGCCTCGCGGTCGAAGAGCCTGTCTAGCCTGAGCTTCTTGACTAGCTCTATGTATATCCAGGAGCCGGGGACAACGCTCGTAGGGTTTGCCCTCCTCAGCAGCTCCTCCACGGTGGCGCCTTCAGGGAACACCTCGGGTGATATCCTCTGGGGCTTATAGCTTACCTCGTACTCGCCCAGCCTGGCCACCCACCCCTCGCTGGGCTCTATCCTGCCAGCTAGCACGCGTATGAACGTGGTCTTCCCTATGCCGTTGGGGCCCACTATGCCTACGACTTCCCCGCTCCACACC
>JALWEW010000123.1 GCA_027039295.1 Acidilobaceae archaeon | reverse complement strand
GGAGAGCCTCTACGTGGAGGCCGCCAGGGCCCTAGGCTTCCCGGACAGGGTCACCCTGCTGGGCCACATACTCCCGAACGTCGCCCCCAC
Source organism: Acidilobaceae archaeon (assembly GCA_027039295.1). Taxonomy (GTDB): domain Archaea; phylum Thermoproteota; class Thermoprotei_A; order Sulfolobales; family Acidilobaceae; genus Calypsonella. The sequence continues at coordinate 6,964 of JALWEW010000123.1, read as the reverse complement.
GACGCTGGTCGTCTTCGGCCTCGCGGCCACCGACGCGATACTAACCGAGGCGGGGCTCGCGTTCTTCGGCCTCACGGTCTCGTACCCCCAGCCCGACTGGGGCCTTGACCTGAGGATGGCGATGAAGGACATCCTGAACGGGGTGTGGTGGACCACCTTCTTCCCCGGCCTCGCGATAACCCTCCTGGCCCTGGGCTTCGCGCTCATGGGGGAGGGCTTCAGCGAGAGGTACGCCATTAGGACAGAGAGGTGACCGGGCCGTGGCCCTCCTGGAGATTAGGGATCTGAGGGTCTACTACTACACCCTCCTAGGCGCTGTGAGGGCTGTGGACGGCGTCACGATGGACGTTGAGAGGGGCGAGTGGGTCGGCGTGGTGGGGGAGAGCGGGAGCGGCAAGAGCACCCTGGCCCTGGCGATAATGAGGCTAGTCCCGCCCCCGGGCAGGATAGCGGGGGGCAGCATAGTCTTCGACGGCGTGGACCTCACCAGGCTGAGCGAGGGTGAGATGAGGAGGATCAGGGGGCGGAGGATAGGCATGGTGTTCCAGGACCCCATGGCCAGCCTGGACCCCGTTAGGAGGATAGGCGACCAGATAGGCGACGTCTTCCTGGAGCACGGGGTCGCCTCGAGCAGGGAGGAGGCCCGCCGCCTGGCGGGCGAGGCCCTCGAGATGGCTGGCCTACCGAGGGACTGGGTTGACCGCTACCCCCACCAGCTCAGCGGGGGGCAGAGGCAGAGGGCCCTCATAGCTGGGGCTGTGGCGCTCAAGCCTGAGCTGTTGATCGCGGATGAGCCAACCACGGCGCTGGACGTGATAGTCCAGGCTAAGATCATGGACTTGATAGAGGAGCTCAAGAGGGAGCTGGGGATGACGGTGATACTCATAACCCACGACATATCACTCGCGGCGGAGAGGAGCACGAGGATAGCGGTGATGTACGCTGGGAAGCTCGTCGAGTACGGCCCCGTCGACGCTGTCGTGGAGGACCCCCTACACCCCTACACCAGGGGCCTCCTCGAGAGCGCCCCGGACCTCTGGGGGGAGAAGAGGCTCAGGGGCATACCGGGCTACCCCCCGGACCTGAGGAGGCCACCGAGGGGCTGCAGGTTCCACCCAAGGTGCCCCGTTGCCCTGGAGAAGTGCCGCGAGGAGGAGCCCCCGCTGGTTAGGGTCGGCGATAGGCTGGTGGCCTGCCATAGGGCCCTGATGAGGAGGTGAGCCACGATGCCGGCCGGTGAGATACTCGTTGTCGAGGGCCTAAGGAAGTACTTCGTGAAGGGCGGGGGCTTCCTGGGCGGGCCCCGCAGGGTGATAAAGGCGGTTGACGGCGTCAGCTTCACCCTCAGGAAGGGGGAGACCATAGGCCTAGTAGGCGAGAGCGGGAGCGGCAAGACCACCACCGGGAGACTAGTCCTCAGGCTCCTCGAGCCCGATGCCGGGAGGATCCTCTTCGAGGGAGTAGACATAACCCACCTGCCGGAGTCCAAGCTGAGGCCGATGAGGCCCAGGATGCAGATGATATACCAGGACCCCTACTGGAGCCTGAACCCCCGGAAGCCCGTGGGCGAGGCCATAGCGGAGCCCCTCATAGTCCACAGGCTAGCCTCGAGGAGCGAGGCTAGGGAGAGGGCCCTGGAGCTACTCGAGAGGGTCGGCCTGACGCCCCCCGAGGACTTCTACTGGAGGATCCCCGCGCAGCTCAGCGGCGGCCAGAGGCAGAGGGTCGTGATAGCGAGGGCCATGATACTGAAGCCCGAGCTGCTCGTGGCGGACGAGCCCGTCTCCATGGTAGACGTCTCTATGAGGGCGGAGATACTCAGGCTACTCAAGGACTTCCAACGCGAGTACGGGCTGGCAATGATATTCATAACACACGACCTCTCAGTGGCCAGGCTCGTGGCCGATAGGATAATGGTCATGTACCTCGGCAGGATAGTCGAGGCCGGCCCAGCCGAGGAGGTCCTAAGGGACCCTAGGCACCCCTACACGGCGGCCCTCATAACGGCGGCCCCAAGCGTGAGGAGGCGCCGCAGGAGGCGCTACGAGATACGGGGCGAGATAGCGGACCCCTCAAACATACCCCCAGGCTGCAGGTTCCACCCCAGATGCCCAAGGGCAACCGAGAGGTGCTCCAGGGAGGAGCCCAGCCTCGCCGACATCGGCGACGGGAGGCTCGTGGCGTGCCACAACCCCCTCCCCCCGGGCTGGCTTAGGGAATGGCTCAAAACCCAGGGAGAATCATAGCATGCAAGTGGAGACGCACGCTGTGGAGCCTAGTAGGGGCTAGTTGCAAATGAGCCCTAGGGCATGCAGAGGATCGATAAGGCTCTTAGGATCCCCTTATTGCGTGGGTGCCAAGCCGCTAGCCACATAGCACTACCCGCCTTAGTTCTCCCCCGATTTGGGGCTTGACTCCATAAAACCCTGCTAGATCTACCAGAATTGCTAGGGGGTCGTCTTCGACTATTTCGGAGAGCAGGTAGGCTGTAAAGTTGGAGTAAGGCTCGGGTCTCGGTAGACCCGCTATCCTCCTGAGTATGGACTCGTAGACTGCCTGTACCTCACGATTCACATCCCCGACGACGAACCTGCCCTGAAGAGCCTTAAGTGCCACATACTCGCAGAAGGCCTCGTCGGGACGGCTCCCCCAGGGTATGCGCTCCCAGCCCTCGGTGCCTAGGATGACATGACAGAGTTCATGGTAGAATACATAGCGGAGCAGGGCCGCGAATTCTACGAGAAAGATACTTGATGCAACCTTTATTCTGGGCAAGCAGAGGTACACGACTCCCTCCCTAGCATAGCCTAGAACGTCGGCAACTAGCTCGTCTCTGTCCGTAGGGAACGAATTGGGGCAATCGCAATTGCATGAGAAGGATACCCGCGCCTGCATCCCCAGCTCGTCTAATAGATTCTCTATGAGGCCTCTGGCATCGTCTACGGTGGACTCCACCAAGAGGCGGGCCCCCTCAGGATTTCCTTAATGAAGCCTGACGCCTCTGGCCACCCATAGGCCTTAATTAGGAAGGCGACCTTGACTATAAGTGTCGGCTTCGAGTAGAGGTAGGCATAAGCTACCAGTCTCTCTAGGAAGACCCTATCAACATTGGCCTCTAGGAAGACCCTAGCAGCATATGCTAGACCCGTGGAAGCTTCTTCCCAACGCCTAGAGGCGACTCTAGCATCTGCTAGGATTCGCAGGAAGTAGGCGTATATCCTCTCACCCAAGGAGGCCGAAGGCGCTATCTCGATTATCATATCTAGGAACTCTTCCCGGCTTCTCTCATCTACAATATCAGATAAGTACTCGATGAAGCCCACACCGTATGCTTTCTTAAAGGCATTATCTAGGAACTCTAAGATATAAACAGACCTTAGATACAAGCCATACATGCAGGCAATGGAGACCTTCCTTTCATCATCGATAAGCCACTTTGCATCAAGAGCCCTGAGAGCTTTAGAGAAATTGCTTATGGCCACCAGACAGAGAAGTGCATCCTCACCCCTGACATTATTTAGCTTCCGTAGTTTGAACTCGTTCTCGTTTATTATGGCGTCTAAGAGCTTAGCCAGTGTATCCTTGTCTGGGAGGTCGTCTTTCTCTTTAAAGAGGTTTAGCGCTATAGACACTATATCGCTGGCAAGCCTCTCAGCAACCATATTACAGAAATTCTTTTTATTATAATTTAATAAAATAGATATTAATATTGAATTTTTTCTAATTATATTTACTAATTTATATTTTTCATCAATAGATACATTTTTAAATAAGTACTTAATAATCTTTTTTTGTAGGCTTTCCAACTCATCCAACCTGGCCAGGAGTGATTCACGGCTCTCTATAATGAGCCTAACACCCCTACAGAGTCTCCTCCTAAGCGAGCCCTTGGGCTCCCTAAGCGTGCGCCAGAGTCTGGATACCTCCTCCAGCGCACCAAAGTCTCCATTTTCAACGATGATCTTGTATATCCTGTTCGCGTATGGTCTCACGAGCTTGCGCAACAACGACTCTATAGAGTTCCAAGTATCCTCCATAGTAGCTATCAAGCCCTGCTCATCGGTGCTAAGATCAAGAGGCTCGCTCAGCAAGCCTCCCCGAAGAGGAGGAATCCCCAGGTCCTATTTAAGAAGGTAGAAGCTCGCACCCTAGGCCGAGCCACACTCCATGCCACAACCAGGTAGAGTTGGACAAAGAAGGGTTTCAAGCTTGTTCCACTACTTCCTCGCGGGCGCTCTACTCCAGTCTCTCTCCGCGGGGCAGGGGAGTCCTGGGGGCATGTATTTACGAGGAGGCCATCCTAAAATATAGCGGGTTCCAACACTTAGGTCACGCGGTGCCCTGGAGTGCCTAGGCGCATCCTAGCCCTAGCCCTTGTCCTAGCAGCAATAGTGGCGCTCTCCAGCCTCCCCGGGGCCAGCGCCTCCCAGCCCCCCAGCGCCGCCAGCGCGGGGGAGCCGCGCTACATCGTCAGGCCCACGGGCTTCGGGTTCTCCCTGCTCCTAGGAGGAGGGAGGGCGGGGCCCCTCAAGGTGATCTACATCTCCGGGAGCCCCTACGATAGGGGCTACGAGTACGGCTACCTAGCGGCCGAGGAGATAGCGGGGGTGCTCAACTGGGCCTACAACATACTGGGAAAGGCATACGGCGTCCCCGGGAGGCTCTTCAGGCAGAAGCTCCTCTCCATGGCTGAGAAGTACGAGCCCTACATACCCCAGGAGTACCTCGAGGAGATGAAGGGCATAGCTGCGGGGTTCAACGCCTACACGGCCGCCCACCCCGGCGTCGGCCTGGGCTACAACATAACCTACCTCGACATACTCGTGATCAACAGCTTCGTCGACTTCAGCTGCACAGGCGCGGTCATCTCCGGCAACCTGACCGTGGACGGCTACCCGATACTAGGCACAACCATAGACGCCCCGCCCCTGGCCCCCTACTTCGTCTACGTTGTCGAGAGGCCCACGAGCGGCCACCAGGTGGCGTACTTCACCGCCGCTGGCAGCCTCTTCCAGAACGGCTTCAACGACGCCGGCCTTGGGATGATAGAGCACCACATCCACGACTGGAGGGGGGTAATAGGCATGCCTGAGATGATTAGGGACCGCTACGTCCTCCAGTACTCTGACAACGTCACCCAGGCGATAAGGCTCTTCAAGGAGCTACTCAGGGAACACGGCTTCTCCGGCTACGGCGACGACGTCTCACTGGCCGACCGCTACGGCAATATAGCGAAGCTAGAGGTCACACCCTACAGGATAGGCGTCATAGTGAACCCCGACAAGGACCCCACGTGGCCCCCCGAGGATCCCTACCTTAGGACTTCAGCGTTCGGCATGCCGGCGCCAACCAACTACATAGTCTACTACAAGGTGGGCTACTCCAACGTGCTCCGCGGCAGGGGCTGGATAGTGAACGGGCTCTACACCCTCAACGACACGGTGGTGGGCCTACCAGGCTTCCCCAAGACCTGGCGGGAGGCCACCACCTCGAAGAACTACACCTGGCTATGGGAGGCCCCCGAGCGCTACATGATAGCGCACTACATCTACGACAAGCAGCTCAGGGGCGGGAAGTTCAGCCTACTCGACGGGGTAATAATGTCGCAGCTACCCCTCGTAGGCGACGCGCCGTACGACGATGGAGCAATATGGATGGAGCCAGCCCTAGGCATAGCAGTCATACTGAAGGGCCAGTCCTCCCTCGCCAAGCCAGTATGGCTCCAGACCTTCTACCCACTACCAACACCCAAGCCCGGCCACCCAGGCCCCGCAGCCGCCAAGGCCCTAGAGGCCCTGGGGACGATCTACAACAAGACGCTCAGCCTCGAGGAAGCCGCAGCCCAAGTCAAAGCAGCCCTAGAGGCCCTACAATCAAACACCACCCACTCCGCAGCGGCGATCCAGCAGCTACTGGCAGCCATAAGCTCGCACCTAGACCAGGACAGCACGGCCCTACAGGAGGCGATCAAGAGCCTCCAAGGGACGTGCAGCCAAGTCCTAGCGGGCCAGAAGACGGTCACCCAAAAGCTCCAGGAAGTAGAGAACGTGGTGGCGAGGGGCAACCACTCCATAAACACGAGGCTAGACAAGCTACAAGACACGGCCCACAAGACCCTAGAGCTTGGCATAGCCACACTAGTGGTAGCACTCATAATCCTGGGAATCACAGCGGCGCTACTAGCAAGAAGACCAGCCCCCTAGTCTGCGAGGGCCGGCTGGCGGGGCCTCAAGCACTCCTCTTTCTATATTTTCGATTCTAGCGGGCCCTAGCCTCGCCCGCACCTTAGCCGCATGACGGGTAGGGTCTCACCGTAGTGTTGTGCATCGCTGAGGCTTACCGGCTAGGTGGAGCTCCGGGGAGGACAGGGGTAGCCACTGCCTTCTGCGCTATAGCGGCGGAAGAGCCAGGCCAGTTACTAGTCTCTGCATAAGATTCTTCTGGCTCTTTCCGATAGGGGTGAGGACTTGCAAACGTCGGCCAGCATGGGTAGATCGCTGCGGGCCACTGAAACGTAAACCCGCCCCTCATGCGATTCAACTATGTCAACGTCTATTGTCTTGTGTTGGAAGCGTAGCTCCTCGACTATTTTCTGTGCCTCATTGAGGCTGGCTACTGGGAAGAGGAGCCGCTCTGCAACTACTATCCCCCAAGCACAGCCCAGGCTGGACTCTAGCCCGCAATAAACCTCCAGCTCCCTGCCGTCGTCGAACACTAGGTCGAAGCCATAATCTCCTACTCTAAAGCATATAACCCGACGACCCAGGACCTTGCCCAGCTCACGCGCCAAGGCCTCCTTATCCAAACCAAACCTACCCGGCCCTAGAGGTCTGTGCTGACACCAAAAGGAGGTGACAGGGATCCCGAGAGGCCCCATCCTCGGGTACCACGAGGGGAGCGCGCATCATCGCGGGAGCACCCAGCGATAGTTACTGGATACTAGTGTCGTGCCAGCTCTTCGAGC
>JALWEW010000122.1 GCA_027039295.1 Acidilobaceae archaeon | reverse complement strand
CTATGACTTTAAGGGCCTCTCTAGACTCGCGGGGGTACCGGGCTACCGTTCCCGGGTTGACGTTGTCTATATGCAAGACATCGAGGCCCGGGGCAGCGTTGCGTATCCCCACTAGGAGCCTCTCGAGCGCCTGGGGGTCGGGTCTAGGCCACTCCTCGGAGCCCAGCTCCCGTGATCCATACACCAGAATGTCCGCCTGCCTCCCGAGCCTCAGCGCCCGGGCACCCCAGCGGTAGAGGCTGCCCGCCTCCCTAGCTATGGCCTCGGGGCTCCTCTGCACGGGGCGCCCCCTGAGGGGTTCAACACAGAAGCTGCAGCCACCGCTTATCCAGCGGGCGCAGCCCCTGTAGGTCTCCAGCTCTACTATCAGGTTCCTGCCATAGCTTGGATGCTGCCTTATCACCCTGGAGCCCCTGACGAGCGCCTCGTCTGCTAGCCTGTAGTCGGATCTGATGGCGTTAGTTCTAGCCCTCTCGACTCCATATCGCACGGCCTCGTAGAAGAATATCTCGGCGTCACCCCTTACCAGGAGGAAGCCAGCCTTCTCGAGTCGGTGCGGGGGCACCGCTGGCTTCCCACCCTCCAGGCCAAGGCCCCACTTGGCTGCGGGCCCCAGGAGTACCGTGAGCGTCGCCCGGGATAACAGGCGCCCCCACAGCATCAGCTCCTCGGCCCTGGCGGGCTCCGCCGCTATGTAGCGGCCCGGCACGACAACCCCGGCTATGAAGGCTACCAGGTCGTAGGAGGCGGCTCGGCGGAGCCACGCGGCGGATGCCCTGAACTCGTCCACGGTTACATAGTCTACCCTGACCGTTTTATCGGCGAGCCAGGCGGCGCCAGCTATTAGCCTGGGATAGACATCGATGTAGGGTGGGACACCGAGGCCTCCTGGCTCGTCGTTGTAGCCATCTACTATCAGGATCCTCTCGACACTCAAGAGCCCCTATGCCTCGCCGCGTCTCTCGGGCCTCGACCCCCCATAAACCTGGCCTTAAAGGCCCTCAGTATGGGTGGCCGCTGGCTTGTCCTCTGCGAGGGAGATGCTACTAGGCGCCGCGAGGAAGTACGCGCTCGCCTTCAAGGAGGCCGAGAAGAATGGCGACTATGAGAGCGCTGTAGTGAACCTTAGGAGGGCTATAGAGGCCCTCGAGGAGTACGTGCGCCTATACCCCGATGACGTGTTCAGTAGGAGGCTGAGATCCCTGATACGCCAGTACAGAGCCAAGCTTAGGAGCCTCGAGAGGGAGGCAGTGCAGGCTATAGCCGAGGCCGAGGAATATGATGTCGAGGTTAAGGGTGATGGGGACGATATAGCACCCGAGTTCGTCCTAAAGGAGAAGCCGAACGTCACGTTCGACGATATAGCAGGCCTCGAGGACGCTAAGCGTGCTATTAGGGAGGCCATAGTCTACCCGATACAGAGGCCCGACCTCTTCCCCCTAGGCTGGCCCCGGGGGATCCTCCTCTTCGGCCCGCCCGGCACAGGTAAGACCACCCTCGCCGCGGCCGTTGCAAACGAGGTAGACGCTGAGTTCCTCTACGTCGATGCAGCCATGATCATGAGCAAGTGGCTCGGAGAAGCCGAGAAGAATGTCAGGAAACTATTCTCCTATGCACGCTCAAGGGCCCAGAAGGGGATGCCAGTGATAATCTTCATTGATGAGGTAGACGCCCTACTGGGAGTTCACACCAACGAGATAGGGGGAGAGGTTAGGGTGAGAAACCAGTTCCTCAAGGAAATGGATGGGATACAAGACAAGAGCAGTAACCTACACGTCTACGTCATAGGAGCCACCAACAAGCCCTGGAAGCTGGACGAGCCCTTCATAAGGAGGTTTCAGAAGAGGATCTACGTCCCGCTGCCCGACCTCAGGGCCAGGCGGAGGCTACTCGAGATACTAACCAGGAACATAAGACTAGCCAGCGATGTAGACCTAGACAGGCTTGCGGAGATGCTAGAAGGCTACTCAGGCAGTGACATAAGGGACATAGTCCAGAGCGCATATATTAGGACAGTCAGAGAGTTCTTCGAGAACGGCGCCACGGGTAACCCGAGGCCCGTCAGCATGAATGATTTCCTCGAGGTCATAAAGACCAGGAAGCCCAGTGTCGACCCGGAGACCCTCAAGGCATACGAGGAGTGGTACGAGAAGTACAAGGCCCTCTAGAGGGCACCCACTGCGCCCTAGAGGGGTGGGGGCTTGGTAGCCGGGCGGGGATTCGAACCCCGGTCACGGGGGCCAGAGCCCCGCATCCTGGGCCGCTAGACGACCCGGCTACCCCAGGGGGTAGTG
>JALWEW010000121.1 GCA_027039295.1 Acidilobaceae archaeon | reverse complement strand
GCGGCTGCAAAGCCTAGGCTGGCCTCGAGCGCGCCGCGCGCTATGGCCTCGTTGCCCAGGAGGAGCACCTCGGCTCCTGGGGGTCCCAGGACTTCCGGGGAAGGCAAGGCCGCTCCCACGAGAGGCCTCGGAGCGGGCCAGTATAAGATTCTGAGTCAAAAAGGCCTCCCCTGGAGAGGTTTCTCAACGATTCGCTATTGTCTCCACGGCAACACAATAGAAATGCTTATATATTCCCCTGCCGTGCTTGAAACTGGAGTAGAGGAGGTGAGACCCGTTATGGTACAGCGCGCCGAGGCGCTCAGAAGCGGTGGAGAGAAGAGAACAAACGCCGAGGCCGCCGAGAGGGCTGAGCTGCTCGAGAAACTTAGGAGGATAGCCCTCCGCGAGCTAGAGAAGAGGAGCACTACTCTAGTAGACGAGCCATGGATAAGTGTTACCACAGCGCTCAGTGATAAGGACATCGAGGAGATGGTGCTCATGATACTGAGGGAGGCTAGGTGCCCCCTCACCTGGAGGGAGATGAAATACATATTTGCAGGCGTAGTTGGCGAGGACAGGCTACGCAAGATACTGATAAACCTGAAGGCTAGGGGAGTAATAGCCGAGCTCACTAAGATAAGATTCGCGCTGCCCGAGTACGTGCCTGTAGAGGAGATACACAAGGTAAAGAACCCCGGGGTCCTGGGTAAGATATATGAGAGGCTTAGGGAGAAGAGGATACCACCAAATTAGCTCCCCCGCCCCTCTACCCTCCCGGGGGACTCCTTGGCTGGGAGGCTGAAGGCGAAGGTTAAGATAATGGGTGTCCTAGCCTTCGTCGAAACAGAACTCGGCGAGCGGGCGGTAGTCCCCGTGAGCAGTCTCTGCTCGATGCTCCGCAGGTTCCGCCTCGAGGTCGTAGATGGGGATAGGGTCGAGTGCCCTGAGACAATAGAGATAGGTGAGGGCGATGTCGTCACTATTGACGCTAGCGGAGAGGGTGAGGAGTGAGCTCCGCGCGAGGGGCCTGAGAGTAGGGCTACCCCAAGGGTTCGGGGCCTGCGTGGAGCTGCCCATAGATCACGGGGACAGTGTTGTCTATGTCTACATATACCCAGGCCGCTTCAGCGAGGCCCTGGTAGCCAAGATAACTCCCACAAGATGCGGGTGCGAGCGGGCGCTACTGTGCCCATACGGACTCTACGCGCTCGCCGAGCCCGAAGCACTTAGTAGAGCGATCCAAGCAAAGCTACGTAGGGCGTCCATCATAGCTAAGATGGTCAGGGAGGAGAGCATAAACCTGTAGTTCTACCTTGCCCCAAAATTTATTAGCCCACTCAAGCATCCAACCCCCTACTGGCGGGGTAAAGCAGCGGGGTAGGGTAGCCAGGTAGCCCGCGGGGCTCATAGGAGCCCCCAGGCGCTAGGTGCCTGGGGGTCTGGGAGACCCCGAGGTCGGTGGTTCAAATCCACCCCCCGCTACCACGCCCGCCCCGAGGGCGTGGGGCGGCCCCGCCGCCACCTCCTAGTACCCCCCCTCAGAGGCTCCTGGAGTGGCGGAGGTGCTGCTCTGTGGCCAGGGTCGTGATCGAGCCTGAAGGCAGGGTTATCGAAGTCAGGGGACCCCTGAGGGTGGGCGAGCTCCTGGCCTCGCTCGGGCTTAGCTATGAGGAGGCTGTTGTACTCATCAATGGAACCCCGGTGCCGGAGCAGGCTGTTATAGAGGGTGAAGATGAGGTGAGGGTTCTGAGGGTGCGATCAAGTGGCTAGGATACCGCCGTGCAGCGTGTGCGGCGAGCCAGCTGTGGCTTATGTGAGGCCCCTCCGCAAATTCCTGTGTAGGGAGCACTTCGTCGAGTACTTTAACAGGAGGGTTGCAAGGATACTGGAGAGGGCCCGCGTAGGCCCGGGCGACAGGATCCTGGTAGCCGCCTCGGGGGGCAAGGATAGCGCGGCCCTGCTTAACGCCTTAGCTGATCTGAGGGGCTCATTCGGCTATGAACTCATAGCTATCCACATTGACTTAGGCATTGGGGACTTCTCCAGGGAGAGCCGTAGGGCTGCGGAGGTGGAGTCGGCTAGGCTCGGCGTCCCCCTGGTGGTGGTGGATCTCAGGGAGGCTATAGGGGTCTCGGTCCCGGAGCTGGCTAGGATATCGAGGAGACCTACATGCAGTGTGTGCGGTCTCGTGAAGAGGTACGTCCTGAACGCTGCGGCGATAGAGTCCCGGGCTAGGTATATAGCGACTGGCCACAACGGCGACGACATTATAGCGTATGCGATCAAGTCGTTCCTAAGCCAAGACCTCGAGTCACTCCGCAAGCTGGGGCCCTACAGCGACTCCATAGAAGGCTTGGCTGTTGGAAGGCTTAGGCCCCTATACATGCTCACCGAGAAGGAGTCCCTGGTATACGCGCTACTCAAGGGAGCCCACATTAACACGGCCACGTGCCCCCATCTCGACCCTGATCAGTTAGAGGTAGTGATAAAGCACCTGATGAACGAGTTCGAGGTGCGCAGGCCGGGGGTCAAGATACAACTACTAGGGAATCTCGCGAGGAGGTACCGCGACTACCCAGAGCCCGGGGAGGCGGTGGCCGCCTGCCCCTCCTGCGGGCTCATAAGCTCGGGGGGAGAGTGCTCGTTCTGCAGGCTCACCAGGAAAGCCCTCGGAGAGCCTATGGGGCGTAGGGTCAGGCTCTATATCCGGGGTAAACTCGAGGAACTAGGCCTCATGGGTCAGGGGGGCTAACTGTTGCGGCCCGCGGATGCAGCGACGCTCGCTGGCGGAGTCCTAGCGGGGGCGTCGATGCCACTTGCCGTTATGGGCTACTACTCAACCGCTGTTAGACTACTAATGCTGGCCTATCTCTGCGACGTCCTAGACGGCTGGCTCGCCAGGCGCTACAGTGGCTCCACCGGTGAGGGCCTAATGCTCGACAGGGCCCTCGATAGAGTCTCACAGGTCATCGCACCCCTAACGCTCTATACCGCCTGGGCTTCTGAAAGGCTATCTCCCATGGAATCGGCGCTGCTGGCTCTATACGCTGGAGGCATAGTGGCGGTAGCCTTCTGGAGGCTCGTCCACAGGATAGTCTGGCGCCTAACACACTTCGCTGGACTCCCACTGTTCGTCCACGCGGGCGTCATGCTGTCAAGTTACATAGCAGACGCCCCGGTGAATCCACTCATCCTACTAGCGCTCCTAGCAGCGTCAGCGGTTCCCATACCCTACGTTAGGAGGTTACCTAAATCCTCTACGCCCAGCCCCGGGGTAGCCCCGCGGGCGGCTGCGGTGCTAGTCTTGGCCCTGCTCCCGTATAGGAACCCGGTGGTGATGCTTCTGGGCAAGTTAGTCCTGATATCACTCCTACTCTACGCCGCACTAGGCGCGCTCCCCCCGCTCCTAGGCATAACGCCTGGACCCCGGAGCGGGGGGAGTGAACACCCTAGCTCCTAAGCTGCCTAAGGCGACCTCGCCAGTAGCTGGCGCAGCTTCTCGGGGACCAGATCTACCATGTCAAGGTATACCATGGTTGATAGAAGGGGCACTCCACTGCTACTCCATCCCCTCGCAGCATAGTACTCGCTCTTCATGGCGCTTAGTTCATCCGGCCTCACTAGACTGCCCCTACTGGGCCCGGATGATATGGGCTCCACCATCAGGCGCATGGGCAGTGTGTCATCCCTGGCCGGGTCCAAGCCCATCCAGATATTCGCTATCCTCTCGAGGTTTACCGCGCGCTCACCTACCCTCAGGAGATCGCCTGGGGTTTCCCTGAGGCCCGTGACGGCCTCCACTAGCGGCGAGATGTTCTCTGGATTTAGTGTGTACCTGGAGAACTTGCAGATGCCGGTAGCGTCGTAGAAGCCCATGAGGTCCTCGGCCTGCTTGACTAGGACTCCCTTGCCATGCACCGCCAGCCTATCAATGCCCTCATACACCCAGAGCTTGCCGGGTAGTTCTATGGCGTAAGCCCCGCTTGTTAGGTGATCCCCGCCCCTACTCGAGACAGCGAAGCCCAGGGCCATCCCCTTCAAGCCCCTGGCATCATATGCTGGGAGTTCCATGCCTTTCACGTTGATTGAGAGCTCCGCTCCGGCGCCCAGCCTTTCAGCGGCCCTCCTAGACCCGTCGGCTAGGAGGCTGCCGAGGCGCCCCCTCCTATACGCCATGTCCCTGATGAGCCCGGCTATCGACTCTACGTCACCCCAGCTGGGGGCGCCTTCCAGCAGGCCCTCTTCGCCGGCGTGGATGGCCCAGGCTATGGTGGCGCCTAGGCTTATAGTGTCGAACCCCAGCTCGTCCGCGAGGCTGTTGAGATAGGCTATATCGTCTATCCTACAGATACCGAGGTCCGAGCCTAGAGCGTAGACGGTCTCATACTCAGGCCCGTCGACCCTGACGCCCCTAGCCTCGAGCACCTGGCTGCAGGGCCTAGCACAGCCCACGCAGGGGTTCCTCGATACCCTCTTCTCCGGGGCGAACCGGGATAGCTCCCTGTGCGCCCCCTCGGGGTCAGGGCACCAGGAGAGGTCGCTCCTCTTCCAGTTGAGACCCGGGAACACCCCATACCTCTTATTCGTATAGTCGAGGATTATCGGCGTGCCATACTCGACCAGAGCCTTGCTGGCCTGGTTCTCCGACGTGATCCTATTCAGGGCCACAGCCAGCCTCCTGGCCTTGGGGGGATCCAGGGGCCTGGGGTCCCGGTAGCCCCTAGCTAGGATCGCCTTGAGCCTCTTCGCCCCCATGACTGCGCCCAGGCCCGTCCTACCGGCCTGCCTCCCACCGAAGTCTATCATGGATATAGCTGAGAGGTTCTCCCCCGCCGGTCCTATTATTGCGTCCGCGTAGCCCTTGAACTCCCTGGAGAGGGCGGCCCTGGCCTCCCCCACAGTCCTACCCCAGAGCCCTCTGGCCTGCTCCACGCGGGCGCCCGCCTCATCCAACACGAGCACTCCCGGCTCCTCCAAGGCGCCCCTAATAGCCACGAAGTCGTATCCCAGCCTCCGCACCTCCAGGCCGAGGCGCCCGCCAGCCATGCTACGGCCTAGGAGCCCTGTGAGGGGGCTCCTAGCTACAAACGCCGTCTTGCTGGCCGTGCTCAACCCCGAGCCCACAAGGGCTCCCGGGGCTATCACCAGGGGGTTCTCGGGCGCCAGCGGTTCGGGCGGCTCGCTGAGGCTGGCAGCTAGGGAGAGCCACAGGTAGATCGCTAGGCTCCTACCGCCTAGGAGCCTTTGGTACACATCGCCAGGGACCTCAAGGATTTCCACGCCGACACCATCAGCCCCCTGGAGATCCAGGATCAGGCCCTTATATGAGAACCAGCCCGGCCCCACAACCAGCCCCCGAGGACTCCGGGATGGCGTCATAGCAATTTAGCCTTGGCTTGAAGGGCTAGTGTTAGCAGGCTATGCCCGAGGATCCCGGGTGTGGTGGGCCCGCGGGGATTTGAACCCCGGACCTCCGCCGTGTAAGGGCGGCGTCCTAACCAGGCTAGACGACGGGCCCCCGGCTCGGGGGTGAATGCACCTGGCAGTTTATAGGCCCTACGTCTAGCAGGCTAGTTGCTTCTCCTTGCTGCACCTAGCCAGGTTCCCAGCCGCCTTACGTAGTGGGGCCTCGACTGCCTTTAGGGCGTACATCATTGTATAGTATTCCCTCATTATTCCATCCACGCTGGAGAGGTCGATCTCTATTTTGACCTTCGAGTCCCCGGACGGCAGCTCTACGACTGCCCTGCCCCTCTCTATCACTAAGCCCGCGTTCTTGGTCGAGATTCTTAGTGTGGAGTCGAGGGCCACGGCGGAGAACGCGGAGGAGTGGTACTTCCATATGGCGTTTGGGGCAACCACTATTGAGGCGCAACCAGTACTACAAGGCTTACCCTCGGAGGGCCTACAGCCCCGGGACCTCTCCGCTACACATGATGCCCTCGCTATGAGGCTGTCAAAAGACTCGACCAGCGCTACTATCCTGGATATGAGCCCTACGGCCCTGGCGGCGGCTAGCCCTGTCTTCGGCATCCTCTCTATGAGGGCTTCGTAATAGGATACCACCTGCTCGCCCGGCACTCCATCGCACCCTGCGGGTGAGCCTGTGGAGGGGAATTCTTATGCTACGCGCCGCCTGGCCTAGGCGGGCCCCCAGCGGCGCTTGGCCGTGGGATTATCCTGAGTGCTAGCGAGGCCGCCGCCTCCATGCCTCTGGGGCTCCTGAGCATCCGCTTGAGCATCTCCTTGTCCTCACCTACACGCGTCACGTAGCACTCCCGGCAGACACGTATGCCAGGCTCCACCTCGATGCTACACTCCCGGCAGACCAGTCTCCCGCATATGCTGCAGGTCGTTAGGGCAAGCCTCTCCCTGCATATACTGCATAGGGAGGCCGAGCATATGCTGCAGAGTCCTGTCTCCTCGTCGTAGTGTCTGTCGCATACCAGCCTTCCACAGAGTCTGCACCTATGAGTGGCTGGCGTCCCGCATATCTCACAGGCTCTGGCTCCAGGGGTGCTCAGCCCAGCACTACCCCCAGCGTGTCCCTTATGACTCCCCTCCTTACTAGGGTCTCATACGTACGCCATATTCTCTTGTCCGTCACTAGCCCCGTATAGAAGCCCTTGGACTCTAGTATTTCTCTCACTAGGTTCGGAAACTCCCCTGGATCGATGCCTGAGGCCATGGCGGCTGCCTCCCTCACGGCCTCCGCGACATCGCGGGTCGAGGGGTACCGCCTCCTCTTCCTCCTGCTCCCTCTGAGTTCCTCCTCCAGCTCCTTCTCGGCCTCCCTGAGCTCCTCTAGTACATCCTCCGGTATCTCGTCAAACTCTCCATTACGCATTTTTGTTCCACCGCCTACTACGTGAAGGCGTCATAACTGCAAGCTAATAAGGCCTTACCGGCTAGTCTAGCCCATGGAACCGCCTCTGGGGCGGGTGGTCATGATTTTGAGGCCCCGCAACGAGACAGTAACCGTTAGAGTCGACGGTAGTAGGATAACGATCGCCGGAAGGACCTACCGGGGGGCCCACATAGTTCTGATAGGGGTGTCCACACTCCGCATGGCCGTGGAGCCCGAGCGCGTCGCGATAAGCGCTAACTTCGACGAGCTGCCCGAGATCGAAGACGTGAGCCCTGACGTGCTCAGAGTAAGGGCTCCAAGGGCCTCCCTAGAACTCGACCTGGACGGCTCCACTATAATGGAGGTTAGCGAGGATAAGGGAAGCATTAGCATAAGGGCCCGCAACCTCACCCTCAAATTCGACACTAACCCACACTCAGGCAGAGTTACCGTGAAGGTGCCCAGAATAGAGTCATTAACGGTAAACAAGCTTGTGATAACTAGTAACACGAGGGCGTCCGTGAACGCTATAATAGAGCCATTCATAACCGGCGTTGTATCCCTCGACGCTTCGGGGGGCGCGAGGATATACACCTCGAAGCGCGACGGGGCCCTTAGGATAGAGGCCTAAGCTACCCTGATAAGCTCTCCATCAACATTTCAATTTTCGAGGCACAACCGCCCGATATGCCAGCGTCGTCAGCACCGGTGGAGGCTCCGCATCGAGGCCTGTAGGGCCCCTAGGGGACGTGCAAAACTCTTCATCCGAGGGTGCTCGGAGAGGTCCCCAGTAATATCTTCACCGCCTACGGGGCTCGTGACTAGCTTCCGGCGCTCTCCTCATAGCACCGGGGATCCTCCTTGGCTCGAGGGCTTATTGCTTTCCCCTCCCCGGTGAGAGGGTAGCGCCTTATCAAGTCTGAATGCCTCTGGCATTAACTCTCCGAGCCGCCACATCCTCGCCTGCTTGGTCGGGAGCGAGACGCTGTAGATCCGAGTGTCCGGCTTGGCGAACTCTGATAGCACCTGGAGGCAGGCCCCGCAGGGGGGTATTGGCATCCTACTCGTGGAGACTATGAGCACTTCTACTATCTCACGCTCACCATTGGTTACAGCGTTGAATACTGCTACCCTCTCCGCGCACACCGTGAGGCCGTAGCTACTATTCTCAACGTTAACCCCCCGGTATATCCTCCCACTCGCCCCGCGTACAGCCGCCGCCACCCTCAGACCCGAGTAGGGGGCGTAGGCGTTACCGATAACCTCCACAGCCTCCCTTAGGAGGTCGCCAGGCACATCCACACTAGTCACCCACTAACACTGGAGAACGGGGGTTAGTGCTTATCAGCTCGGGAGGCCAGGCGGTGAGTGTGGGAGAGCGGGGATCTAGTAATGCCGAAGAGCACTGCCAGCCTATTAAAGGCGCGCCGCTTCCTTGAGGAGCTTCAAGCACCATTCGTAGGCAGGGAGGAAGAGGCGCTCGTGATAGCATTAGCCCTAATATCCGGGGAGCACGCAGTACTCATCGGCGAGCCCGGGACTGCCAAGAGCGCGCTCGTCCGGAGGGCTGCCCAGCTAGTACAGGCCCGGTTCTTCAAGTATCTTTTAACGAAGTTCACCGAGCCTAGCGAGCTCTTCGGCCCCCTGGACATAGCAGCGCTTAAGGAGGGCGTCTATAGGAGAGTCACTAAGGGGAAGCTCCCCGAGGCCGAGCTGGCATTCCTGGATGAGATCTTCAATGCTAATAGTGCCGTGCTCAACGCGCTGCTTAGTATTCTACAGGAGAGGGTCCTGTACGACGGCTACACGGAGATCAGGGTGCCGCTCTGGTCTCTTATTGGTGCCACTAACAGAGTGCCCGATGAGGCCGAGCTAGAGGCACTCTACGATAGACTATTGTTCAGACACTACGTGCGGCCCGTGAGGGAGGAGCTGTGGGGCGAGCTACTTGACGCTGCCTGGAACCTAGAGCGATACGGCAACGACCACGTGGAGCCAGTGATGACCATGGATGATATTAAAGAGTATAACAAACTCATATACACAGTCAACCTCTCAGGGATAAAGAGTCAGTTACTGAGGCTCTTCATGATATTCAAGGAGAGGAGGATACACCTAAGCGACCGAAGGAAGGGTAAGGCCCTGAAGGCCATAGCTGCCCACGCACTCCTCAATGGCAGGCTACACGCCACCGAGGACGACCTAGTAGTACTTAAATACATAGCTCCTCGCGACCTGGACGATTTCGACAAGGTCGAGACCATACTCCTAGAGGAGGTGAAGACTAAGGACAGGGTCCTACGTGAGATTAGGGAGATCGAGGCTAACATAAGGAGTATCGAGAGGCTCGTCGAGCAGGCGGGTGAGTTCGATCCAAGACTCATAGAGTACAGCAAATCGCTTAGGATAGCTAGGAATAGAGTTGAGAATCTGGTCCGCAACATAGACGATGACGAGGTTGAGCGGGAGGCCAGCAACTTGATAGACCTCATCGAGAGGATATTGGATATGATTAGCTACAAGCTCAACCTCTAGGCTTCCCCGGGGGACAGCCGTGCATGAGTGGAAAGGAGAGGCCTAAGAGATACAGCATCATAGCTGGTGTGGGCGAGATCGATGGTATCCGAGCCTATAAGGGCTCAAAGATCCTCTCAATAGCTGAGAGCCTAAGCGGTAAGAGGCTGGATCAGAGCCTCTTCGACGTACCACTGGCTGTAGACACGTTCTACTCCTTCTTCCTCCCGGTACCCGCCATCGATTACAGCCTCGTTGAGGGCAATAATGATGAAGCCCTGCTATTCAGGGTATCAACACTGAGTGCGCTGCTATCAAGTAGGAGGTTCCATAGACTCAAGTCTCTTACTACGGCTGACTCGACTACGAGCGTTGTGGCTTCGGCCTCGTTCATAGAGAGGCTCGCGAGGTTAATGGAGCACGCGAGGACTGGTAGCGGAAGCGGGAAGCCTAGGGAGGATAGTGGAGAGGGCTCCACGTCGAGCCTAGTGGAGAGGGCCCTGGAGCAGGCGGAGCACGATGCCAGGGTTGCTAAGAGTATCAAGAGCCTGATAGCGAGGACTGGCGCCGGTAACACCTCCATGCTCTCATACGGCGATAATCCCGAGGAGATACTCAGGCTGGCAAGGAATACTAATGTGGAGAGGATACTAAGGATAGTGATGGGTGTCAAGTTCTCGCTCACCAGCAAGTCGAAGCTAATGAAGAGGCATAGCCGTGGATGGCTCGGGGGTATAGAGTATGGTAGCGACCTAGAACGTCTTCACTATAGCCAGCTAGCGCTGCCCGAGGAGCTGTTCCTAGCCAAGCTGGCGGACTCCAAGTTGCTATTATATGAGAAAACATTGCCGGCCGCTAAGGGTCCGATCTATGTGTTACTTGATAAGAGTGGTAGCATGATAGGCGAGAAGATAGACTGGGCCAGGGCCGTCGCGGTTGCCCTTCTTCAGAGAAGCGCCATGGAGAACAGGCCCTTCTACGCAAGGTTCTTCGATAGCACCGTCTACCCCCTCATGAAGGTATCCAAGTCAACTCATCCCTCCGAGGTCTTAGATGTCCTGAAATACCTGGCAACGGTGAGGGCTGGAGGTGGCACCAACATAACGGGGGCACTCCTAGCCGCCATAGATGACGTGGTTAGTGCCTCCCAAAGGGAAGCAGTCAGCGACATAGTAATAATCACTGATGGCGAGGACCGCATAGACGTCGAGCAGGTAATGCGTAGCATGTCCAAGGCCAGGCTCAACATTATAAGCGTCATGATCCAGGGCCACAACAATTACCTCAAGAGGCTTAGCACACGGTACATGACCGTTAGAAAGCTCGGCTCCGAGTCTATTCTTGAGGTTGTGGACTTCGAATAGCAGGCCATGAGGTGTAGTTCTGGGCCTAAGGCGGCTCGACACCGTACACCCTCACTACGTTGTCCACGTTGATCCTGTAAAGGTACTCCTCAGATGCTAGGCCCTTACTGGCCAGCCTCTGCTGGGTGGAGGCCATCTCCCACGGGTAAACTACCGCCCCGGGCCTTGCAGGGTCGTCTATGTAGTCGCTCTCAACTATGTAAACGGGTTCCAGTCTAGTGAACGCGTACTCTAGGATCCTGGCTAGCCCGGGTATCGTCGAGGAGTACCCCAACTCATGGGCTCGGGCTGCCATCGTGGGCTTTACGTGGTGGAAGAAGATCCTGCTACGCCTCTCCCCTCCAAGGCCTATCCTCTCGACGGCCAGGTTTGTGAGGTCGACAGTATCTGTTCCAGCGTTCTCTAGATGCATGTGAACTATGCAACCATTGTCCCTAGCATGCTCCAGGGCTCTCTCGAGTATGAGGTTGGCCACCACGACTCTCTCCGGCATGGTCTTGTAGTGCTGCCTCCCAACCTCACCTATCCCGTCCAGGACCCCCTCCGAACAGAGCTTGGCCACATAGTCGACGACGCGGAGCCCTAGCTCGAGCACCTCCACGGGTTTCATGTGGTACCTATCGATTAGATGGTCAACATCTGCCGGGTGAAAACCAGCTATGCATGCTACCTTGAGCCCCTCATCCTCGGCCGCCTTACACTCTCTGATATGAATGTCTATCAACTCCACATACGAGTCGTAGCCGCGGAATTCCAGGGCATAGTGCCACGGCGAGAGCGCGACGAGCGCCTGGAACCAGCCTCCAGCCTCCTTGAATTTACGCGCTATCCTAGCAGCTCCTACACCCCTCACGGGGTTACTGTGGCCGTGGCCGTCGGCTACCGGAACCCCGGACAAAGCTCTGTCTCCCCCAAGCGCATGCGGTGGAAGGCTTCGCAGGCCCACGCAGCCGCGGGACTCTAAATACCTCCCACAGCCTAGCTATGGCTGGTGCATGGGTTGAGCGGCGAGGTTGAGCCCGCTGCACAGAAGGAGTTCAATGCTAGCGCTAGAGTCGGAAAGGTGATGAAGAACATAGCCATGATAAGCCTTAAGCCGGAGGATCTCTCGAGCCCTGTAGCCTTCCAGATGGCTATGAGTAGGATATATGAGAGCATAATGAGGATGTTTGAGGAGGGGGGCCCCAAGCAGACTTACATCGCCGAGGTGCGCTTCACGGATGATATGGGTAACCCCGTGATCCTGGCCGTGGATCTCGGCGAGACGCCCCCGCCTCTCTCTAGGGAGAAGGTTAAGGCGAGGGTCATAGTGGAGATTTACGATGAGCCTGCTGAGGAGTAGGGCAGGTTCAGTTGCTGCTATCGGCGCCTTCGCCTGGCCTGCCTCCTGGGGGGCTCCTCGGCTTCAACAGCGTAGACCCCTACACCCACGAGGCTCCTGAATACCTCGTCGAGGAACTTTATGTGCGCGCCCCTCTGGCCGAGCATAGGGCCTATGGCGTCCCTCGACACCAGGATCCTCAGCTGTGGGCCTGCAAAGTCAATGTCTATGACGTGCTTGTGGACCCAGGAGACCGGGTGGACGGCCCTTATGACCTCGCGGAAGTCCAGTGTGTGCTGTATCGCCCTGAGCCTTAACCCCGTGTCCTCCTCTATCGCGGCTATCCTCTCGCCCCCGGAGCCTATGAGCCTGCCTAGATGGCCCTCCTTGACTACTATGAGGGCGTCCGGGGTATGCTCGCTCTCTATGCCCCATCTCCTCTTAGCCTCCTGAAGGTCCACTACTGTTATCACATCCGCGTCGGGGGCGTGGAGCCTGGCTGAGTCGATAACCGCCTTCTCGGTATCGCTGAGCTTCCTCTTCCTCATCTGCAGCTCCAAGAGGAACTTAATGCCCCTCCTCGCCCCGGGCCTCACTATGTCCTTCACTCCCAGATCCACTACCACCGCCGACTCCTCGCCCGCCAGTATCTCCCTAGCCATACTGGCGCCATCGCGTCCGGCCTCCTCCGTCCTCTGGAAGACCGGATCGCCGGCTATGATCAGCCTACTATCCCTGCCGAGCCTCGTGATTACCTCGACTATGGTTTCCGGCGGAACACTCTGCGCGTCATCGAGTATTATCACGGATTCATCGAAGGTCCTGCCTCTTAGAAAGTGTGGGTCGGCAAGCACGAGCCTCCCTTCAGCCATGAGGGCGTCGAGCAGCCTCGAGTCAGCATAGCCGCCGAGTATGTCTCTGAGGTACTCCGACGCCAGCCGGGTGTACTCGCCGCTGCTGCCTATGAGTGTGAGTTCCTTGCCAGATACAACGTCGACTATAGGCCTTGATACTATGACGCGCTTGTACTCGCCCCTAGCGAGGGCTGAGAGGGCGTAGGCTGTCGCAAAGAGGCTCTTACCGGTGCCCGTGGGGCCGAATACGCCCACTAGATCCCTATCGCCCTGGAGGGCCTCCTTAAGCCTCTGCTGCCCCTCGCTCTGGGGCTCCAGCCTGTCGAAGATATCTCTAACCAGCTCCAACCCTATCTCCCGCCCCCCCGCCATCGCGCACACCAACGGCGTAGGCGGCGAGCCCGGGGCTATTAGGGACTACCCTCCGACGCCTCCTTAGGCGAGGGGTCTCCCCCTCGGCGTGGACTCGGGGATTCTGGTTGTCTTGGTTAGGTGCCGCAGCACCCTCAGGGCTCCCCTGCGTGAGAGGAACCTGTTACCGCTGCCACAGTAGGGGGAGTACACGCATCGGGGGCAACCGTCCTCGCATGTGCACCCGGCGAGTATCTGCTCTGCCATCGCGTGTATCCTCTCGAGCCTCTCATACACCAGCCTCGAGGCCCCGTGGCCGCCGGGGGCTGAGTCGTATACCACGACGTGGCCGCTGGGGTAGCTTACCCCTCCCAGGTCGGTGTCGGAGGCCCCCACTACTGGCCTCGCAGCCGAGATTATGACGTGTTCTAGGGCGTGGTACGCGCTTATGGCGTCGGTGAAACTCTCGAAGCCCGGGTCGGGGTATCGCATCATCACGCCTAGGGTCCTGTAGCGCCAGGTTATGGGCTCCTTGTATGCGACCTCGTTTATCGTTGCCCCACTGTACTCCTCCCTCACAGTATACCCGCTAACACTGACCTGGAGCACTAGCTCCCCATAGACGACCTTCATGGGGCCAACGTACCTGGACTCGATGGGCGCCACGGAGACCACGTCCACGGTGTACAACGGCTTCGTGTAGAAGCCCACATCACCCCCTAGGGGCCTGACGTCGGCCCTCAACCCGTTTAGGTCGAGCCTCACGGACACCATCGCCCTACCGGCGTGGTAGTAGATGGCGCCTGGGTAGAGGTCGTAGAGGGCCTGCGGGAGCTCTCTGTAGCCTATTAATGCATCCCTACCCCTCCTCGATGCATCGTATATCCTGACCACGGGGCCGCTGCTGCGGAGGCTCGAGTTCTCCACGACCCCTCGGGCCCTCTTCCAGTCGGGGTAGAAGCGGGTGCCCCCGACGGGCTTCGCGGCGCCCTCTCTGGCGAGTTCCTCTAGGGCCCTCGCCAGGGGGGCCGGCGTGTCGGCCGCGTCGACTAGTCCCTCTTGTAATAGTAGTGCGGCCGCGTGTATCCTGGCGACGTTTATGTTGGCTGGCTCTATGTATGTGGGATCCGGCTCTTGCCTGAAGTACTCCAGCGGCCTCGCGAGGAAGTACGCCTCTATGGGGTCGTCCCCCAGCACGGTCGCCACGAGGCCCATGCGCCCCCTCCTGCCAGCCCTGCCGGCCCTCTGTATGTAGCTCGAGTAGCTCCTGGGCAGCCTAGCCATTACCACCGCATCCAGGTCCCCTATATCTATGCCCAGCTCCAGGGTCGACGTCGCCGCCACAGCCTTGGCCGAGCCCTCGCGTATGGCCTCCTCCACCCTCCTCCTCTCCTCGGCCCTGAGCCCGGCCCTGTGGACGAGCATTGTGACACCGAAGCTACGCCTGGCTATCCTGGCGAGTAGCTCGGCTGTCTGCTGCGAGTCGGCGAATCCTATCACCTTGAGGCCCCGCCTCACGAGCTCGGAGATGATTGCCGCGGCTAGCGTCCACCTGCTAGCCCGGCCCTGATCCACGAAGACGTGGACCGCCCTCCCCCTGCGCCTGCGGGGCCCCCTGATCACCTCCACGTCAACACCGAAGAGTGTGCGGCCCAGCTCCCCGGGGTTGCCGATAGTGGCCCCGGAGCCTATGTAGAGGATCCTCCTACCCCCCGCTAGCCGGCGGAGCCTATAGATGACCCACTTGACGTGGGCGCCAAACACTCCCCCGAAGACGTGTAGCTCGTCCAGGACCACGACTCTAACCCTCGACACGAGGGCCCTGAACCTATCGGAGAACGCCATCCCATAGTGCAGCATGTCGGGGTTCGACACCAGCACGTGCGGTGGGTCTAGGTATATCTCCTGCCTCCTACCCGGCGGCGTGTCGCCGTCGAGGACTTCGACCCTATACCCTAGACCGCCCTCGAAGAGCGCCTTGAACCTATACAGCTGATCCCTGGCCAGGGCCTTGGTGGGATAGAGGATCAGGGCATAGGGCCTAGGAGGATTGGGCCCCGAGCCCAAGAGGGCCTCGGCTATGGGTATTGCGAATGCCTCGGTCTTACCCGTGCCCGTGCCGGAGGCGATCACCATGCTCCTCCCGGCCCTGAAGGCTCTCAGCGCCTCGAACTGGTGCTTGTAGAGCCTAGTGACCCCCAGCTCCTCGAGGGCCCTCCTCAAGGCTGTGTGCAGCCCGGAGTCCTCGAGGACAGGGCCTGGAGGCGGGTCCCCCGACTCCTCCAAGTGCCTGTAGGCGACCCTGCCTCCGAGTCTGCCTATAGCGTCAGCCACTGCCTGGAGGATCCCACTTGACTCCAACTACCTTCCCCAATTGTACCTCCTGATATACTTGTCCAGGCCTAGGGCCGCAGCGGCCCTCTCAACAGCCCACGAGTACGAGGGGTCCCCCCTCGAGAGCCTAACCTTTAACTGCCTATAGACGGCCCTGAGGACCTCCCTCCCCTCGCTATCTACCACAGTGAAGGCTCCAGAGACCCTCCCCGAGGGCCCCCTAACCAGTCTTACCAGCACGAGCACGTCGCCGGGGCCTAGGTCGACATCGACTACGCCAGCGTACCCCCTACTATAAGTCTTAGCCCCCGGCAGCACGCGCGTGGGCTTCGAGTGGACCTCCACGCGGCCCGAGGCCCTAACCACGACCGCTATCCTCGTTGCCGCGTGCTTGCCAGTCCTACTGACACTCCTCTCCACAGCGGCCTCCAGGCCCCTTCACCCCCACCAGCCGCGGAGGGGTGGAACTGATTAATCCAGAGCCTCCAGGGGTCCGGGGGCCTTGTTTGAGGCGTGAAGCCGACGTTGCAATAATAGGCCTGGGGCCCGGCGGGGCCACGCTCGCATTCGAGGCCGCCAGGAGGGGGCTAGAGGTCTCCGGCTTCGACGTATCAAGGCGTTACACGAAGGCCTGCGGCAACGCCACGCCGGCCGAGGGCGAGGCTGCGCTCTACGCTGAGTACTTCGATGCCATCAAATGCGAGGTCAACC
Organism: Acidilobaceae archaeon; assembly: GCA_027039295.1. GTDB lineage: Archaea > Thermoproteota > Thermoprotei_A > Sulfolobales > Acidilobaceae > Calypsonella. The sequence goes on along the minus strand of JALWEW010000121.1, from coordinate 6,782 downwards.
ACTTCTCCATACTGGTCGAGGGCAGGGAGGCGGCGGAGGTCTCAACTAGAAGGCCCCTATGGGTTATAATTGACAAGGAGAAGGTGGTCTCGGGCCTACGCGAGGCAGCGGAGGCCGAGGGCGCTCTCCTTGTGTACCCGCCCTCCAATGCTCCCAGCGGGTGGGTGGTGGTTGACGCTAGGGGCCCCTACAGCGGTGGCGACTACATACTACTCTATAGGGTAATCGCTAGGACGCCCCGCTGGGAGGCTGGCACCGCCCTCATAGACTTCAGCGTGTCGGAGGGCGGCCTCTACTGGGTCTTCCCGGACTCCCATGGGGTGGTAAACGCTGGGGCGGGCTTCCTAGGGCTCCGCCAGCCCGGGGAGTTGAGGGACGCCGTAAAGGCCTACCTGGAGAGGCTCTTAGGGCCCTACGAGGTCCTCGATGAGAGGGCCGCTCCCCTGGCGGTTCTCCGCCCTCCCCGCCTATACGGCAAGCATAGGATCTACGTCGGCGAGGCTGCGGGCCTCGTTAACGCCCTCTCAGGCGAGGGCATAAGACAGGCCGTGGCCAGCGCCCTTAGGCTGGCTGAGGCCCTCCACTCCTGCGATGTGCACCCTGAGTGCTCGAGGAAGAGGTACCGAACCTACACTAGGAGCCTGGAGGTGGAGGCCTCGCTCTCCAAGTTCCTCCTCAGAGCAGTCCTGCGCGCGGGCAGGAGGAGATCGAGCGAGGCCCTGGAGGCCCTTAGCACGGGTTTCTGGAGGGACTTCCTCAGGGGCCGCCTCGCGAGGGCCCTACTCAGGATCCCCCTGGCCCCTAGAGCCCTCCTGAGGGCGTCCCTAATGCTTGCCTCAGCCGTTATATCTCGAGGATCTTCTCTATCTTAGCGATCACAGCCTCTAGGGAGTGCGCCCTCCCCTGGCGGCAGATGTGATACTCGATCACACCATCTGCTACGCGTATGCGCGCATTGAGGCCTGGCTCCTCTAGGGTGATATAGCCCTCCTCGCTCTTCTCCACCTTATACCCCCTGACCTTAAGGCTCCTGTAGATATAGTCGAGGTCGAGCGCCTCCTTCTTGAGTCTCTCTGCTGGGTTGCGCTTTATCTCATCGGCGGCGCTCCTCGCCCTCTCCGCCACGAGCGGGCAGGAGTCCTCATACTCCCTGGCTAGCTCCTCGAGTATCTCGATTAGGACCCACTCGAGCTGATGCGCCCTCAACAGCTCCACGAGGTCCTGGAATTCTGATGAGTCCAGGTAGTCAACGAGCCTCGACGGATCGCCCCCGAACACGCTGAACTTGAACTTATCCTCAGCCCGGCCCAGGGCCTTCCTTATATCACTGACGACTGGCAACGGTATCTTAGCTGTGTTCTTAGCTATAACCCTGTTAGCGATGTGCCTGAGGAAGTCCTTACTGGCCCTGCACTCCGCAGCTGCACCCATCCCCGCATCCCTAACTAGTCGCGCCATGGGACTTGAAATCCTCTCCCCCTAATGGCTGTGTGGAGTACTGGTTAGAGTGGGACTGCGTGTATGGTGTCCTCCTCCACGCTTACAACCTTCACCCTAAGGTTTATGCCCGGCTCTACGTCGTCTACAAGCACCTTGAAGCCCCTATAGTAGCCGATGCCCCTCCCGTTATCGTCGAGCGAGACTATCCTGACACTTATCACGTCGCCGGGGCTCGGGGGCTCGCCGGCTCTGGGGTCTGGCGCGCCATGCCTGGCGGCTGAGGGGTAGACACTCAGCCTCTGGATGTTAGAGGAGTAGATGTCCCTCTTGACCCTCTTCCTCCTGCGACCCATTAATCTCTGGCCTCGAAAGCGCTGGGGTGGGGGGAGGTTTTATTTGTCCCGGAGCCAACGCGCGTTGGGATGGGATGAAGAGCTGGAAGGACTGAAGAGGTGAGGAGGCTGAGCTACGCGGACCGTCTCCTCCCCCCGGCACTCATACTGGCTGGGCTCGTGGTTGCACTCACCTGTGGCGCCTGGATCTACCATGACGCCCGCTTCTACTCCTCCGCTCTGGGCGATCAGTATGTGAGTGATGAGATCTACTACGTCGATGTCGCTCGGAGGCTACTCATAAACGTTTTCCACGTGCAGGGCGTGCACTGGTACAACTGGAGTGGCAAGACCAACCCGAACTATTACAACCCCGAGCACCCGCCCCTGGGGAAGTACATCATCGGGCTCTCGATGCTACTCTGCGGCGATAGACCCGTGTGTTGGAGGATGCCCGGCGTCCTAGAGGCCTCACTCGTCCCCGTCGTGCTGTACCTAGGCTATGCCCTCAGGAGGCGGTCAGCTTGGAGCGCGATCGCTGGCCTAGCGGCGGCTCTAGCGGCGGCTTCCGCTGTCTCGCTTAGATACGAGGCGGCTGTGGCAATGCTTGATATACACCAGGCCTTCTTCGAGTCACTGGCTATAGCGGCCCTGGCCCTCGAGAGCCCGCTAGCCGCGTCTATCCTAGTCGGGCTCGCGGCCTCCGTGAAGTATAGCGGCCTATTCATGGTGCCAGCGCTATGGGTCTACCCCCTAGCCAAGGGTAGCCCAAGGCGGGAGCGCGTGAAGGTCTTCATAGAATCTATACTGGCCCCGGTACTAGTGCTGCTCGCACTCAACGCCCCGATAATAGCGCATTTCGGGTTCAAGTGGTTCTGGGAGAACTCCGTGGTGGGGGCCCTCTCCTGGCACACGGAGAGCAGGCCCCCGGGTCCACCTGTCTCCTCGCCCGGGGGATGGCTAGTGAACGCTAACCCCTTCTACTTCGACTATAACACCATGATTGGGGGCGTGGCCAACACTCTACTACAGGTCTCAGCGCTCCTCATAGGAGGGATAGCGCTGGTATACGTCTTCGCATACAACTCCTGGCCAGCCGCGGGGGCCGCCTCCCTCTACTCTATCCTGGCCCTGTACCTCCTCCTCTCGCACCTCTACATACTCCACATACCACACCTGAAGGGCAACCAGACCCTCTACAGCTTCTACCTCGTACAGCTGACCCCGGCGAGCGCGGCTGTTATGGGGGACCTCGTGGCTCTAATGGGGGGCGACTCTTGAAGCTGAGGATGGCCGCGCTGCAGCCTGGAAGCGCGGGCTTTGATGCAGCCCGGGAGATGGCCCGGGGAGTGAGGGCCGACCTGGTCCTCCTACCCGAGAACTGGCTGGCCCCGAGACCCATACCCCTCAGCGAGTATGTGGAGGCCTCGACCGCCCTGGCCTCCATGATCGGTGCCCCGGTCCTCGCGGGGAGCCAGTACGTAGTGGTTGATGGTGGAGTTCAGAGCCTGGGCGTCCTAGCATTCCCAGACGGATCCTACGAGGTAGTATGCGGCAAAGCCTTCCCCTCGGCCAGCATAGGTGAGAGGGGCCGGATCTCGCCTGCCCCGCTCGGAAGGACCTTCGAGGTATCAGGGGCCACATTCGCTTGTATCGTCTGCGTTGACATATACTACCCCGAGATCTCGAGGTACCTGGCCCTGAGGGGGGCTGACGTCATAGTCAACCCCGCCAGCATACCCTGGAACCGCGTGTGGAGCTGGAGGGCAGTGCTATCCTCCAGGGCGGTGGAGAACGTGGTCTACACGGTAGGCGTGAATAAGACGGGCACGCCGTACCCAGACGGGAGGGTGACTGGCGGGCACAGCGCCGTATACGCCCCAGACGGCGAGCTGCTTACATCCCTGGGCCCGCACCCCGGCGTCCTCCACGCGACCATAGATACCGAGGCTAGGCGGATCGTCCTAGAGAGGAGGCGCTTCCTAGACGACGCCCGAGCTCTAGAGGCCAGGGGCCTCTACGACTGGGGCGCACTGCATCGCCGCACGATTTAACCCGGAGACCCCGCGCCTCGAGGGCGGTGGATGGGGTGGCTCTCCCAGTTAAGATCCTCTACGTGGTCCTAGACGGGGCCGCGGACGGCTCGGCGCCCAAGAGGTCCCTCGACATAGCGTCCACCCCGAACCTCGACGCACTCGCCGGGAGGGCTAGGTGCCACTCACTATACACTATAGCCAGGGGGGTGGCACCGGAGAGCGACTCAGCCGTCATGAGCCTCCTAGGCTATGACCCGCACCGATACTATACGGGTAGGGGGCCCCTGGAGGCCCTCGGGGCCGGCATAGAGTTCCACGATGGGCAGGTAGCGTTTAGGGCCAACTTCGCTACCGTGGACCCGAAGACTATGAGGATAATCGATAGGAGGGCCGGTAGGAGCCTCACGAGCAGGGAAGCCAGGATCCTGGCTGAAGCACTCGACGGCATGGAGCTTGCCAGCGGCGAGGCGAGGGCGCGCTTCAAGGCCACTGTGGGGCATAGGGCCGTGTTAGTGCTGGAACACAGATCCTCCAGGCTAAGCGCGGCCGTCTCGAATAGTGACCCGGCATACGAGAGGAGGGGCTACATCTCAATAGCGCGGAGGGAGTACGAGCCGTTCGTAGCCGAGGTGCGCCCCCTCGAGGATACCCCCGAGGCCAGGCTGACGGCGGAGCTGGCGAACGAGTTCACGCGGAGGGCGATAGAGATACTGGACTCGCATCCAGTCAACGAGGAGCGCAGGCGCCGAGGACTGCTGCCAGCTAACGCTGTGCTACTACGCGACGCGGGAGACCGCCTGCCACCAGCCGAGCCGTTCAAGGAGAAGTATGGCTTCTCCATGGCTAGTATTGTCGAGATGCCCGTGGAGAGAGGGGTGGCTAGGGCACTCTCCATAGTCGACTTCCCGGTTGAGGTCGAGGGCCGCCAGCGCCGGGAGATATTGGAGGAGGAGGCGGCCAGGGCGCTGGAGATACTATACAAACACGGCTTCGATGGAGTCTACGTTCACCTGAAGGGGCCCGACGAGCCTGGCCATGACGGGGATCTCGAAGCCAAAGTCTCAGCCATAGAGGACATAGACAAATACTTCTTCTCGAGGATCCTCGACGGACTAGACGAAGAGTCCACACTGGTTATAGTAACGTCGGACCACGCCACCCCGTGGCACCTAAAGGCGCATAGCGGGGATCCGGTGCCCCTGATGCTCTCGCACCCCAGGATAGGGAGAGGCCCGGGCGTCTTCGGCGAGACCCCCTGCCTCGACCACTCCCTTGAGACGATAGAGGGCGCCTATAACGTCATACCACTAGCACTATCGACGATAAAGGAGCTGACTGGCGGTCGGTAGCGCCGGACGCCAGAGCCACATGGGCCACGCGGCCTTCGGCGCCGGTCCACCGACCCCATCCAACAAAATACTCCCTCCCACCCACCTTTATCCGTGGTGCCCGCTCCGCGTCTTCCTAGAGTAATACCGGCCTAGCCCCACGCTAGGGAGCGCGGCGCCGAGACCCCTTGTGGGGGCCGCCTTGGATTACCAGTACCGCGTCTCCTCCGTCTGGACCACTGGGTTCATGCTGTTGCTCCAGAGTATAGTGGGCCTGCTTGCAGCATCCCTAATCCTAGCAGTGTGGGACTCCCACGCCATAGAGGCGGCCTCACTGCTTGATGCGGCCCTGTCTGTCCTCCTCCTCTACGGGGCCCTCAGGAGGCGCGGTCTCGGCGGCCCCTCCCTCTGGCCCTCGCTGCCCGGGATCCTCCCTGTGGTTGCAATCTACTACTACTACGGAGCCCACACGCCGGCCTGGGAGTACGTCATGGTCGCCGCCGCGCTCTCCAGGCTGTACTTCGCGGCTACAACCCTCTCCATGATCTCGCGGTACTGGCGGGGGATGAGCCTCGGCAGCGACTCCACCCTTATACAACTCGCCGTGTTGGCGTCCCTCGTGATACTCTCGGGGGCGGTACTCGTATACGTCGTCGAGTCGAGGGACCCCGCCAGCCCCATCAAGACGTTCGGCGACGCCCTATGGTGGGCCCTGGCTACCGCCACCACCGTGGGATACGGCGATGTAGTGCCGGTTACCCTGGCAGGCAGGATAATAGCGTCTCTACTAATGATATTCGGAATAGGCAGCCTCGGCGTGTTCATATCCGACATGGCCGCGAGGATAGTGAAGTTAGCATTGCTAGGCATAGAGGGGGGCTCCACGCTGGACCGCGAGAAGGCCGTCATACTACGGAAGCTCTCACGCCTAGAGGAGCTCAGCGATGCCGAGCTCGAACTCATCATAAGCAGGCTGAGGCTCATCCACGCGATAACCAGAGGATCCGACGACCCAGCCCTCGTCCAGATCCTGGACGATGATGGCGGCGCTGGGGCTCTCGCTTAGAGGGGTGAAGCCAACAGTCTTATACTCCCAGGCGCTCCTAGTATTCAAGGTGCGGGGTGGTCAAGTATGCCCACGGCTATAGTCATGATAAACGTTGACATTGGCAAGGAGAACGAGGTGGCGGAGAAGCTCCTCGAGTTACCCCTGGTTAAGGATATATACGTAGTCTACGGCATACACGACATCGTAGCTATAGTCGAGGCCTCCTCGATGGACGAACTCCGATCAACGATAACCGACAAGATAAGGAAGCTCGATGGAGTCAAGTCTACGATGACGTCGATAGTAGTCATGCATAAGAGGAGGGAGTAAGGGGGAGGTGCCAGGGCTCCTCCTATCAGTCTCGTTCGACGATATAGACTCGAGGTTTTGGGGGTGCACGACGCACCTCGCCGGCCTCTTTCTGGTAGAGGCATCACGCCTGCCCCGCGTTAGGCTGGCGGACTACCCCCTACTTGTGAGGCTGAACCCGGCGATACCCTGGAAGACACGCGGCAACGCAGCGGTGGTCGCGAGGCTCTGGGTGGAGGGGGAGGACGCTGCATGGGACATCTGCGGGTTAGCAGCGTCGCTTGCATGG
>JALWEW010000120.1 GCA_027039295.1 Acidilobaceae archaeon | reverse complement strand
GGTCCCCCGTGGAAAACGTTGCCAGGGCCGCCTGCGGGATCCTGGGGGTAGCTAGTGAGAGGGGGCTAGTGAGTAGCCTCTGATAGGACCTCCTCGAGCCTCATGAGGAGGCCCCCGAGCCTCCTCGCCCCCTCGAGGTCCCGCGGGGGCTCGCTGCTGTGGAGTATGACCATCTTCTCGCAGCCACCGCAGTCGAGGCTCCACACGTCCCTGAGGGCCTTGGTCTGGGTCTCGAGAACGCCGAGCTTAGAGGCCATCTCGGGTGGGAGGACCCTGTTGACTACTATCGCTGAGACCCTCATGCCGAGGTCTCTGGCGACGCCTAGGCTCTGGCGTAGCTCGAACACTGGCAGGGGCTCGGGGGTCGCTATGAGCACGAGGCTCGCCCTGGCGTGGTCCCGTAGGAGGTCGGCTAGGGCCTGGTATTGGCTGCGGAGGGCTGAGAGCTTCTCTAGGACGGGGTCGTGGGGCTCGAACTCCCTGTTCATGGCCCTGGCTATGGCGTAGCGTAGGGAGACTATCTTGTATCTGAGGTCGTAGAGGTGGGCCAGCCAGACGAGGTAGAGGCGGGGTAGGTTGAGCATGCGGTGGGTGACCCCCGTTGGGGGCGTGTCCACGATTAGGTAATCGTAGTCCTCGCCGAGGCGCTCTGTCAGCTCTCTGAGTATGGTTAGGAAAACCTCCTCCTCGAAGCCCGGGGAGTACTTGACCGCCCTCACTATGCCGTCGAGGCTAACGACCGTGAGGCCCGGCATCACCTGGCGGAGGAGCCTAGCGTAGTCCTCGGCTATCCGCTTGGCTAGCGTCTCGACATCGTATTGGACGGCCCTGAATGAGCCCCCGACCTCCTCGGGCTTCCCGACGCCTCTGAGCCCGAGGTACTCTATGAGGTGCCTCGCCGGGTCCATGCTGGCGAGTAGCACGCGCCCCCGGGGGGATAGGGCGAGGCTTGCCAGGATGCTGAAGGTAGTCTTACCCACTCCACCCTTGCCGACGGAGAAGAAGACGTGAGAGCCCCCGGAGCCCTTGAGTAGGGCATCAGCCAGTAGCTCCAGGCCCTCCCGGGGGTCTCGGAGGTGCATCACCACTCGCCTCCCAGGTTGGCGAAGTAGTCGGCTAGGACGTCGTAGCCCAGGAAGTGCCTCTCCTCCATGACCCTAACCTCGTCCTTCAGCAGGGGCGCCAGCTCGGCGGCGAGCCCCATGGGCACCAGGGGGAGGCCCACCATACCCCCGAGCACGAGGCTTAGGAAAGCATTCTCCATCTCCCTCAGCTGCATCTCGAGGACCTCAACGCTCTCCTCGTGGAGGGCCTTGAATATGCCCACGGTGAGGTTGTAGGCCTCCCTAGCGAGGCCCCTCAGCAGCGAGGCTAGCCTGCCGCGAAGGCCCATCGAGTGCACCCCCCACCACGACCCCACGGCGGGGAGGCCTAATACGGTGCTACTCCAAGTGGAGAAAGGGAGGAGAGGAGGGGCTAGGAGGAGGCTATACTGGCTGTCTCGACGCCCTCCTCAAGCCGGCGGTGAAGAGCCCTATAAGCAGGAGGTCGAGGCCTAGGCTTATCGCCGCTATGGTGCCGGAGCCAGCCTTCTGGATCGCAGGTATGTGGGGCATGACCACTGCGAGCCACCATGCTAGGGCTATGGTGACGGTTATCCAGAGGAATAGCGCTGGCACTAGGATCAGCCAGGCCGTCCCGCCTCTGATCTTGAGGACCGCGTAGACCCAGAGGGCGCTCGTTAGGAGTGCTAGCGCCGCTAGCAGCTGGTTGACCCCGGCGAAGGCTGGCCAGACGGTCCTGTAGGCACCGTAGATCTTGCCCCCGATCACGACTGTGGGGAACGCCATAGCCGCGCCTATCAGCACCGCTATGCCGCTCGCGACCCACCTGTTCGTGAGGATCTTGTAGGCCCCGGGGCTCTTGGGCTCGAGCCAGTCGAAGAGCTCCTGCCACGAGAACCTGGCCAGCCTCGTGGCGGTGTCGAGTGTTGTGAGTATGAAGGTCGCCAGGGCTATGGCTGCGAATACCTTGAAAACGCTGAAGGCGGTCGAGAAGCTGCCGCCGAACCTGGCGGCAGTGGCTCCCACCATGTAGCCGTAGCCAACCACGAACCTCGAGATGGCGTCGAGCTTGAGTAGGTTGAGGCCGTGTAGCTCGGGGGCCATGTAGGCTATTGATATGGGCAGGATCACCGCTAGGCTCGAGACCGCCCCCTCGGTGAGCATGCCGCCGTAGCCCACGAGTAGGGCGTCCATCTCGCTGGAGAGCTGCTTGCTGCTAGTGCCGCTCGAGACTAGCGAGTGGAACCCGCTGAGCGCGCCGCATGCT
>JALWEW010000119.1 GCA_027039295.1 Acidilobaceae archaeon | reverse complement strand
ACCAGTATCAGGGAGCCGTAGACATATATGAGGAAGACGTACCTAGCCTTCCTGCCCATGACGCTCTCGCTCACGGTCGCTATCGAGACCCCGCCGTACCTAACGCTAGCCATTAATGCGAGGTAGTCGTGTACAGCCCCGATGAAGACGTTGCCGAATAGCACCCATATTATGGGGAGGAACCAGCCATACGCCATTGCTATGGCTGGGCCCACTATGGGGCCCGCCCCCGCGATGCTGGCGAAGTGGTGGCCGTAGAGCACGTACTTGTTGGCTGGCACGTAGTCCACACCATCGAACCTCTCGTAGGCGGGCGTCCTCCTCGTGGGGTCGGCCCTAACGACTCTGCGCTCGAGTAGCTCGCGGCCGTAGAAGATGTATGCTATGGCGTAGGTCACGAATACTATGAGCGCCACCTCTATCAGGACGACGCTCACGCCTTGCCACCCCCAACCTTGGCCTTGAGGACTGTTGGCACCTCACCGCCCCACAGCGCTGGGCCTATGATTACCAGGAACCAGCCCACTATCAGGGAGAGGGAGTCAGCCGCCCAGCGGCCCCCCTTCTCGACCTCGATCTGGCCCGTCTGATTGTTGAACTTGGGCGTGATGTAGGCGCCTATGTGCCTATGCAGCCCCCCGACGGTGAAGCCGTACGCCAGGAGCACTATGCCGAGGATCGTGATTGCAGCCCCGAGAGCCTCCCGGGCCTTCAAGGCCGACACTCCCACTCTAAGGGCGTGGGACTAGATTCCAAGTAAATTACTAAAGTAGGGAGCGGGTTTAATAAGTTTGCAACTAATGACCTTACCCGTACGGCCCACCGCAGGCGGGGCCTGGGTGCTTTGGAGTGGGGCAGCGCCCTAGCGCTGGCGGTGCTCATAGTAGTAATAGCGAGCTTCCCCGCCGTACTCTGGTTCTTCAAGATCAGGAGGTCCATGATCAGGCGAATCTCGCAGGTCGCGAGGGAGCTCGAGGAGGCCCTAAGGCCGAGGGATGCGAGGTACTGGTACCTCGGCTACCTCGTGGGCTTCAGGGCCCGGTACTGGGTGAATAGGGGGCCCGTCTCGACGGTGTCGGCCCTCTACACGATACCTCCATACCACGTCTTCTTCTACCTACCCGTAATCATACTAGGCAAGAGGAGGGAGACCCTAGACATAGCGGTCAAGCTCAGGCTGCAGCCCCTCCTCAAGGGCGAGGCCCACCTAGTCGATGAATCGGATAGGTACGCGAGGCTAACATTCAGGAAGGACGTCGGCGACCCCTCAAGGCTCAAGGCCCGGGCATCCCGCCTCTCCAACGGGAGGCTAACCCTCTACCACCGGGGCGACGAGAGGCTGGCCCACCTCGCAACGAGCCTGGCCAGGAGCCTCGAGGAGGCGGGAGCCGAGGTCGTGAGGGTCTCGATAATACCCTCCGAGAGAATAGTCTACGCGGCCCTCCACCCCCCGCGGGGAGGCCCCATAGCCCCGCTGGCGAGGGCGGTGCTCAATGCAGCAGAGCGGGCAGCTAAAGGGTCCACAGGCGCTGCTGGCTAGGAGGGCCTCAACCCTACTGGCGAGGCTAGCCGGCCTCCAGGAGGTCCCGGAGCCCCGCGGGGTATACACCGGTAGACCCTACCCGGGCGCCGGGGACCCCTGGCTACAGGCGGCCCGCCTAGCCTTCCTCGTAGAGGAGGCCCGGCGGGGCGCCATAGATGTAGGCGAGGCAGTCGGCGTGGTGGCGTGGTGGATAGGAGCCACCAGCGGTGGGGCCGCGGGGGAACTTGCCCTCGCGCCACTCCACCCCAGACCTTGCCCCGCCTGGGGGTGGATAGGCCTTCACGAGCTCGAATCAGCCATAGTCAGGTACGCTCTCGGGCCAAGCAGGGGCAGCCTCGAGAGGCTCCTCTCCGCGGTGGGGTGCTCGCTGAGGAGGCCCTGCAGCCCCGACCCCGCCCTCGAGGCCGAGAGGGGGAGGCTCGAGGGCCGCATGAAGAGGCTGGGCCTCCTCCTAGGGGTCACACTGCCAGTGCTCTTCGTCGCCTCACTCTTCTACAGCGCCGCCGCGGCCCTTGCCAGCGTCGCGGTTGCGGCCGCCTTGTGGGGCCTGGTTAGGAGGCTGGGCCTTCGCTTCCGCTCCCTCAACATAGAGGCGGCCTGGGCCTCCTGCAGGCTCACGCGCGGGGACCTCGAGAGGATTATAGCTGGGAGAGACCTGCCGAGCGCCGCCGAGATCTTCGGGGTCCCCCTGGGGCACTAGCGCTATCCTCAATAGCCGCCCCCGGGGCCGGGAGGCCAGCGGCGTATGGCCTTGCCCGTGGTTAGCGAGCCCTGGCTCGCGCTGCCTGGGAGCCCTACTAGGA
>JALWEW010000118.1 GCA_027039295.1 Acidilobaceae archaeon | reverse complement strand
TAAAAAGAGCGCGCCAAGACGCGGGAGCCTCGGGTTCTCGCCGAGGAAGAGGGCCTCGAGGCTGGTCCCCCGCGTCAGGAGCTGGCCCGAGGTTGACCTTGGCAAGCCCACGCTGCTAGGCTTCCTCGGCTACAAGGTCGGCATGACGCATGTCTACATGATAGACGACAGGCCAGGAAGCCCCACCGCTGGCAGGGAGATATTCGTCCCAGTCACTATAGTTGAGACGCCCCCACTATTCGTGCTGGCCGTTAGGCTCTACGGGTACGACCCCAACAGGGGCCTCTACAGCATGGGGGAGGCCTGGGCCTACCCTCCCCCCGAGCTCGAGATATGGAGGAAGGTGAAGACTCTTGGCTCGATAGACACCGACAAGATGCTGAAGAGGCTCGAGGACATGCTACCCCTAGCCAGGGAGGTCAGGGTCCTAGTGGCGACCCAGCCCAAGCTCGTCGGCGGCCTGAGCAAGAAGAAGCCGGACATACTCGAGGTCAAAGTGGGTGGAGTCCACGATGTAGGGAAGCTATTCGAGTATGCCGCGGGCAAGCTGGGGGACCTAGTCAGTATTAGGGAGGTATTCGCGGAGGGCCAGATGGTAGACGTGATAGCCGTGACCAAGGGCAAGGGCTTCCAGGGCGTGATAAAGAGGTGGGGCGTGAAGGAGCTGCCCAGGTGGCACAAGCACAGGAAGGGGAGCAGGAGAATAGGGGCCAGGAGCCACGGCCGTGGAACCTGGAGCGAGACCCCGCAGGCCGGCCAGACGGGCTACCATAGGAGAACCGAGTACAACAAGAGAATACTCATGATAGACGATGACGGCTTCAAGATAACGCCCGCCGGCGGGTTCCTCCACTACGGCATAGTTAGGAGCACCTACGCAGTACTCTCAGGCTCCATACCGGGCACACCCAAGAGGCCCGTGGTGCTGCGCCACGCCATAAGGCCGCCGAGGTGGTACCTATCCCTGAAGGAGGTAAAGAAGCCGCAGATCACCTTCATAAGCCTCCAGAGCAAGCAGGGCAACTAGCGGGGGTGCACAGGGCATGGCGATATACTCGAGCATGCTACTATACCTCTCCGAGCCCGTGACGGTCCCCTACTACAGCGCCGAGGGCGAGAAGGTGGGTATGCTGACGCTACCCGACGTCTACAGGGTGCCAGTCAGGCCAGACCTCATTAGGAGGGTGTTCCTGAGCGAGTTCACCGCCAGGCTCCAGCCCAAGGGCCGCGACCCCATGGCCGGTAAGAGGACCTCGGCGAGGAGCCTGGGCGCGAACCATGGAGTGGCCAGAGTGCCCAGGATAAGGGGCTCCCTGAGAGCGGCCTTCGCCCCAATGACGGTCGGCGGGAGGCTGGCGCACCCGCCTAGGGTCGAGAAGAGGATACACGAGGAGGTCAACAAGAAGGAGAGGATCCTGGGCACCATGAGCGCTCTAGCGGCGACCGCCAGGCCCGAGCTGGTCAGAGCCCGGGGCCACGTGTTCACCGCCGAGGCCGTCCCAGTGGTGATAGACAGCAGCGCGCTGAACGCCTACTCGAAGGCCAGCGAGGCCCGCAGCCTCCTAGCCAGGCTCGGCCTCCTCGACGACGTGGTGAGGGCAAAGGAGCGGACCCGCCAGAGGGCAGGCAAGGGCAAGAGGAGGGGGCGCAGGCTGAAGAAGCCGGTCTCAATACTATTCATAGCCGAGGACCACAGGGCCCCCCTGGCCAGGGCCCTGGCCGGCCTCCCCGGCGTGGAGGTAGTCGAGCCAGCACTCGTGAGCGTCATACACCTAGCGCCTGGGGGGGTCCCGGGGAGGCTGACGCTGGTAACCACGGGCGCGCTTGAGGTCCTGGGTAAGCGCTTCGAGGTGAGTCTGCCGTGAAGCCGGAGGAGGTAATAGTGAGGGCTGTCTTCAGCGAGAAGAGCCTCAAGCTACTCGAGGAGCAGAACACGCTGACACTCATAGTGAGGAGAGAGGCCTCCAAGCCACTGATAAAGCAGGCCGTCGAGAAGATGCTGGGAGTAAAGGTAGTAAAGGTCCGAACACTCATAACGCCGAAGGGCGAGAAGAAGGCCTACGTAAGACTCTCACCGGAGTACAACGCCTCGGAGGTAGCCACGAGGCTAGGCCTCGTAGCCTAGCCCATCCCGCACCCCATCGGCGGGCACCGACATGCAGGTGTTACGCACTACTAACCAGCCTAGCGGCCAGCTAGGATCCCCTCCGGAGAAGCTTTCCTCCTCGGCGCGCTGGTACGGTTTAGTGGAGGATGAGGGCTCGGCGTTACTGCGCGCCCTGCCCAGGCTGAGCGCCTCCCTGCTTCTCGACGATCTCCATGACCTTCTCGGCTATAGATAGGAATGCCTT
>JALWEW010000117.1 GCA_027039295.1 Acidilobaceae archaeon | reverse complement strand
GACCAGTTCGGTATACCCCTGGTTAAGCCGATCCTAGGCAAGAAGATAACCCAGGTCCTCGAGGAGAAGGGCCTCGCGCCCCCCATACCCGAGGACCTCCTAGCCCTAATCAGGAAGGCAGTAAACCTCAGGAGGCACCTGGAGGAGCACCCGAAGGATCTCCACGCCAAGAAGGGCCTCATGGATCTCGAGAGCAAGATCAGGAGGATAGTCAAGTACTACAAGAGGGTCGGGAAGCTGCCACCAGACTGGGAGTACGAGCCCGAGAAGGCGCGCCTACTCGTAACGGGCATGTAGTCCTAATCCCCATCCTTACGCCTCTACGCTTATGGCCTCAACACCGCTCCGGCCAGGCCCCGCCCGGTAATATTCTGGGGCCCCCACGGATAGCCCGGGGGGCGCCTCTTGCTTACCTTACAGCTCGAGGCAACGGAGAGGCTGGATAGGTACTTCGAGGCCGTGGGGAAGGCCCTAGCGTCGCTCGTGGAGGAGGCCATCGACGCTGGCCTGGCGCGTGTAGCCGCCTACCCCCACGGCGGGGCTGTGGCCGCAGCCTCCCTAGCCTTCTCCCACCTCTACAGGCTCGGCGTGACGGCCTCCTTCAGGGTCTCGGTAAGGCCCCCGCGCCCGGTCGAGGTGCCGACCCTGCTCTTCGGGTTCCCCTCTCTCCAGTACAAGGCCTCCGATATAGCCTCGAAACTCCTAGCGTTCACCCACGCCGAGCACAATAGGGGGCATCCGCCTCCCGGGAGTGTGTACGTAGGCGTCGACGGTAGCCTCTCCACAGCTTATGCTATGGCGGTGGATGCAGCAGGCCTCGGCGGCATCTCCCGGGGCCTCAAGGCCCTGAGCCTGGCCGGGATCTACCTGGACGGTAGGGTATCGAGGTCGGGGAGGATCTCCGGGATAGACAGGGTCTACGCGGAGAGGCTCGGCTCCAGCGGCGAGCTAGGCGTTAGAGTGGTGACGGCACTTAAGGTCTACAAGCCTCACAGGCTCCCCCTCTGTCAGGCCATGCATGTAACCATAGTGCCCCCCTACCCCCTGGCCGTTGATAGTGAGGAGTGCCCCGAGGCCCTGGCAGCCGCGGGGCTGCGGCAGGCATCAGAGAAGCCAGCGGCTGCCCTTAGCTCTGGCGAGTTAAACAACGTGATAGACGTTGTCTCGGAATACCTGGAATCCGAGGTTGACGCTACAGCCTACGTCTCAGGTAGCCTAGTCATCGACAACGCCGTCCCCGAGGACCCACGAGAGGCGGCTCATGCCATATTGCATGCGATGGACTCCTCGGGATGCTACGCTGCTGGACTGCTAGCATACGTTGACGAGGAGATCGAGTACCCCGCTGTGGAGGCTGCTCTAGAGCGGGAGGCACCGGAGCTCGTCGAGGCGCTCATGGAGTCGAGACCCGTAAGGGCCCGGGGGCCGGGGTGGCTGAGGCTCTACGCTTTAGAGAAGAGGGTGTCTAGCCCGACACTCGCATATCTGGCCCTACGCAGCATAGGGGCCATCGAGGAGGACTCCGTCATAGCCCTACCTGGCGAGGAGGGCCTCCTGGTGTCCCCACTCCAGGCCTCTCTCGTAGACTATACCCTACCCAGGAGGCTCGTCGAGTCCAAGGCGGCCAGGGAGGAGGGGTTCTGGCTTGTCATACCCGAGGAGGGGGGTGTGTGAGGCGAGGCTCACACTGGAATCCCTGTGGGCCGAAGCCCTCCGCGAGGCCCTAGAGCCCGACAACACCCGCGCACCCGAGGGTATACGGGTCACGTGCACGGCGAGCTCCACGAGACTAGACTGTGAGATACGTGTTGACTGCAGGGACTCCAGGGGTATCCTGAGGCTCAGGAATACTATGGACGACCTAATCGAGAATGCCAAGGCGGCCCTAGAAGCGCTCGAAGCCTCCAGCAGCCCTGAAACTTAAAGTCCCTCGAGCCTAAGGCCCCCCTGCAGGGGAGGGTGAGTTATGCCCAGAGCTAGGTCAAGGGCGGCGGTTAAGGATACATGGAGGCTGAAGAAGTGGTACACGGTCGTCGCGCCGCCAGTATTCGGGGAGGCGATATTAGGCACGACGCCAGCTGACGATCCCCTGAAACTCATAGGCAGGGTCATGGAGACCACGCTATACGACATAACAGGTGACTTCGCCCACGTCCACATAAAGCTCTACTTCCAGGTGATAAGGGTTGACGGGGACAGGGCGATAACGAGGTTCAAGGGCCACGAGCTGCTCAGGGACTACATCAGGAGCCTCACGCGCAGGAAGAGCAGCAAGATAACCGGCATATACAATGTGTGGACGAAGGACGGCTACGGCCTGAGGGTGACGGGCATGGTATTCACTAGGTATAGGTGCAAGACAAGCCAGAAG
>JALWEW010000116.1 GCA_027039295.1 Acidilobaceae archaeon | reverse complement strand
GTCCCGTGCAGGCCCTCGTCCGCCAGGCCGCCATCTCCCAGGTCCGCGCCTCCGCCTTCGAGCATGCCCGTTTGCTCGCGCGCACACCCGTCGCCCCTGCCGCGCGCGCGCCTGCTGGCCGCGCGCGGCCGGGGCCGGCGCGCCCCGAGCCCTGGGGAGTGGGACCAGCATCCTATGCATTATGGTCGCCCCCACCTGCCCCTTGACGTCGTCCCCGAGGACGGGGAGGCCCGCGGACTCGAAGCGGTGGGGCCACACCCCCTCGGGGTCGCTGGCTATGAATACCGGGATCCCGTTGACGAACGCCGCGCCAGCCTTAATGGCGGCTGTGGCGTAGAACCTCGTGGCCTCCTCGCTCCCGACGGGGAGCAGGTTAACGACCACGTCTGCCCCGCGGAGGTTCTCGGCGACCTCATCCAAGCTGGGATCCCTGCCGGGGGCCGGCTTAAAGACGTCAGCCATGTGTGGTGCTACGCCGTCGAGCACGGCGCCCCTCGCAACAGTGACACCCAGCCTGGGGACCTCAGTTATCCTGGGTGTGAGGTTGGGCGGGGCGAATATTGCCTCCGAGAGGTCCCTCCCCACCTTGTGCTGGCTCACGTCTATCGCAGCCACAAACTCTATGTCCTCGACCCTGTAGCCGCCTATCTCGCAGTGTATGAGGCCCTCGCAGTCCCCGCGGGAGGCGTAGTAGTAGACGCCCTGAACTATTGCCGAGGCACAGTTTCCTATGCCCACGAGGCCAACCCTTATCTTGGGCACGACTCCACCCTCCTTACTCGCCTGGAAATACACTTAGTCACAAATATTTATATGTACACATATTGAGTGCCGGGAGCTTCATTACGTGGGTGCGACTCACCCTAATATAGTGGTGGGCACCCCCATAACATGGGTCCCCCTGATGCGTAGGGTAGCGATAGTGGGAGCAGGCTGGGCGGGCTTCCGCCCGCAAGTGCCCGAGTTATCCTTCAGGGAGCTAGTCTTCGAGGCCGCCCAGAGGGCCTACGAGGACGCCGGGGTGGACCCGAGGGAGGACGTGGACGCATTCGTCTCCTGCCAGGAGGACTACTGGGAGGGCATAGCAATAGCGGACGAGTTCGCCCCCGAGCCCGTGGGGGGAGCCCTCAGGCCCACCTACACCGTGGCTGGCGACGGCCTCCAGGGCCTCGCCCAGGCCTACATGATGATTAAGAGCGGTGCGTTCGACATCGTAGCCGTGGAGAGCCACGCGAAGCCCAGCGATATAGTGACACTCGACGGGATATACGACCTCGCCCTCGACCCCCACACAATCAGGCCCCTCCGCGTGGCCAACCCCCTCTTCACCGCCGGCCTCGACGCGGTCGCGTATATGAGCCGCACTGGCGCCTCGAGGGTGCACCTCGCGATGGTGGCAGCCGCTAACAAGAGGATGGGACTCCACAACCCCAGGGCCTCCTACGCTGGGAGGGTTACTGTCGACGACGTACTAGGGGCGCCCTACTACATCTACCCTATGACCCGCTACGAGGTCGCCCCATACACCGACGCCGCCGTGGTGATAGTCCTGGCCTCGGAGGAGGCCGCTAGGAGGCTAACCGACAACCCGGTGTGGGTTGAGGGCGTTGGCTGGTCAACTGAGGTTGGCACTGGCGCTGTTGAGTACCACAAGTGGGGCCACATGCCCAGCCTGAAGGCCGCCGGCCTTATGGCATACAGGGCTGCTGGAATAGACAGCCCGACTGGCGAGGTGGGCTTCGCCGAGGTGGAGGACCGCTTCAGCTTCATGGAGCTCCTCTCCCTCGAGGAGCTCGGCCTGGCCGGCGAGGGGGAGGCACACAAGATGCTCGAGACTGGCGACTTCTCCCCGGGAGGCTACCTACCGGTGAACCAGAGCGGCGGCAGCCTCAGCGTGGGAGTGCCCTTCGAGGCCCTCGGCCTCTGGAGGGCCCTCGAGGCCTACCTGGAGCTCAGGGAGCACGCTGACAAGTACGACGTGCCCAGGGCCGTCGTGGCCTCCTGGCGGGGCCCGCCCACCTACACCAGCGCCGTGGCCGTGCTAGGGGCCCAGTAGGCGGCGGGGTGGTAGTGGTGAGGACTAATATCTTCGTTAAGGATAGGGTCGCAGTCGTGGGGGCTGGCCTCACACTCTTCAGGAGGAGGCTCCAGGAGACCCCTAGGGAGCTTGCCTGGGAGGCGGCAAAGCAGGCGCTGGAGAGCGCCGGGCTTACGTTTGACGACATCGACTGCATAGTGACGGGCACCGCCCCCGACGCATTCGATGGACTACACTTCAACGGGGAGTACATAGCGGACGCCGGAGGCTTCGGGAAGCCCACGGTGAGGGTCTACGTCGGCGGTGGCACCGGGGTCTTCGTGCCCGTAGCAGCGTGGTGGCACGCCGCCAGCGGCCTCTGCGATACCGTGCTGGCTGTCGCGGAGGAGAAGATGAGCCCTGCCCACCCGCACCCCCAGGGGGTCTTCGCCTACATCTGGGACCCGATACTCGAGAGGCCCCTCGGCCCCAATCTTATATGGATATTCGCCATGGAGATGAGGAGGTACATGTACAAGTGCGGCGCCACCAAGGAGACGATAGCCAAGGTGAGCGTTAAGAACAAGAGGAACGCCCTAGACCACCCCGCCGCCCAGGCCGCGGCTAACATAACAGTGGAGGACGTCCTCAACAGCGAGCTACTCGTATGGCCCGTCAACAGGCTCGACATCAGCCCCGTGAGCGATGGGGCCGCCGCGGTCATACTGGCTAGGGAGAACGAGGCTAGGAGAATAACGGACTCGCCGGTCTGGGTCGAGGGGATAGGCTTCACACTCGACAACACCCACTGGTACAATAGGGAGCTAGCCTTCCCGAGGTACGTGAACTACGCCGCCAGGATGGCCTACAAGATGGCCGGGATAGAGAGGCCCTGGAAGGAGATAGACGTCGCGGAGCCCTACGACCCCTTCGACTACAAGGAGCTACACCACATAGAGGGCCTCATGCTGGCTAGGCCATGCGAGGCCCCCAAGCTACTCGAGGAGGGATGGTTCGACAGGAGCGGCGAGCTACCCACGAGTCCCAGCGGGGGCCTGCTGGGGGTAGGCAACCCGATAGCGGCTGCTGGCCTCATGAAGGTCGCCGAGATCTTCTGGCAGCTCCGCTACGAGGCCGGGCCCCGCCAGGTGAAGAAGCCAGTCCACTACGGCGTCGCCCAGGCGTGGGGCGACCTCATGCAGGCCGGAACCGTGATAGTCCTGGGCAACTAGGGGGTGGTGATGGGTGAGCAGTAGGAGTGGGAGGCCCCAGCCCGGGTGGGTGAACCCGCCCGGCCACTACCTCAAGAGGGACGAGATGTACAGCCTAGTAGGCCTTGTCGAGTACCCGCCGAGGGCTAAGTACCTCTTCAGCGCTGGCCAGGCCCAGTCGAGGTTCCTAATGGGACTCAAGGAGGGCAAGATCCTGGGGACACGCTGCCCCAGATGCGGGAGGGTCTACGTGCCCCCGAGGATGTACTGCGAGTACTGCCACACCCACACCCTCGAGTGGGTCGAGCTACCCGGCACCGGCGTTATACACACTGCTGTGATAAGCTACATAGGCACGTTCAGGGAGAGGAGGAAGGAGCCCGTCATAGTGGGCGTCATACAGCTAGACGCCCCCGGCTACACGCCCGGCGGCTACGAGTTCGCCGGCCTCTTCCATAGGCTCTGCGGCGTTACACCCGAGGACGTCATGAGCGGCCGCGCCATAGGCATGAGGGTCAAGCCACGGTGGAGGCCCCCAGAGGAGAGGAGGGGAGACATCAACGATATAGAGTGCTTCGAGCCCATAGAGGGGTGACCGGGCGATGGTGTGGAAGGCCTGGAGGATAGGCGATGTAATCCACTACCCAGGCTCGGAGGAGGTGGAGAAGTACGTCTACACACCAGGCATCCACGGCATAGAGTTCGCTAAGGCGCTCAAGGAGGGCAGGATCCTCGGCATGAAGTGCCCCGGCGGCGTCCACGTGCCACCCAAGACCTACTGCCCCGACGGCAGCCCCGGCGAGCTAGTCGAGGTCAAGGGCCCCTGGCGCATAGCCACATTCACGGTAGTATACGAGGACATCTACGGGAACCCACTACCCGAACCCCAGGTACTAGCACTCATACGCCCAGACGACGCGCGCAGGGGAGGCCTAATACACATAGTCAAAGCAGACCCCGACGCAGTCTACATAGGCATGGAGGTCAAGCCACACTGGAGGCCCCCGGAGCAGAGGACAGGACACATAACAGACATCGAATACTTCGAGCCAGCCTAAACCCCAGCCCCCGTAACCCCCATTTTTACCTTGAACCACTCCTCTCCTAGCCCCTAGAGGCTTAACCCTAATAGACCCCACAGCCTAGCCCATACCCTCGCGGGGAGGGGCCGTCGTCTAGCCTGGCTAGGATGCGGGGCTTGGGCCCCCGTGGTCCGGGGTTCAAATCCCCGCGGCCCCACCAAGAGCGCAGAGCAGCCTTCCTTCAGTGTTACTTCTCTTTATGTACACAGCGCGTTTATACGTGGTAATCGTTGCTTACGCCTCTAGTGATTTCCACTTTCTATTCGCCTCCTAGCCTTAGCATTAGAGGGTAGTAGCCTCGCTGGATCCACGGTGATGTCCTGTTTCTGGATTGGAGCAAAAACTGCCCGCTGTGCCCCTCTGTGTGTGGGGGTGTATGGGTATTAGCGGTGGTGATAGGCGGTTAGTGTATATTGTCCTTGTTGCCCTACTTGTTGTTGGGATGGCCCTGGCTTGGGCCTCCCGCCAGCGGGGTGGTGGAGGCGTGCTTGTGGATAGGAGGTTCGAGGACCTGGTCTCGGGCGCGCCTGAGTCCCTTAGGGTTAGTGTTGAGGGCATAGGCGCTGACGGCAGGATAGCTGTCGAGTACACCTGCGATGGCCCCGATAGGGCTCCTAGGGTTGAGGTGAGCGGGGTGCCCGCCGATGCCAAGAGTGTCGCCCTGATAATGTATGACCCCGACGCGCCCCTGGGCACGTTCATACACTGGCTCGCCTACCAGCCAGCCGCTCCCACGGTCTCCTTCCCATCGCCCAACGCCGTCGAGGGTAGGAACGACTTCAGGAGGATAGGCTACGGCGGCCCATGCCCTCCCCCGGGGCACGGGCCGCATAGGTACTTCTTCCTAGTCGTGGCTCTTGACAGGGACCCGGGACTCTCGAGGGGCTACACTCTGAACCAGCTGCTCAACGCCATTAGGGGCCACGTGCTAGCATGGGGCTACGCTATGGGCACCTACTCGAGGTAGCACCTGTAACCAGGAGCTCGAAGGCCTAAGCGGTGGCTGCCCACGCAACTAAGAGTATGACCGTGGCATCTGGAATGAAGTGTTCCAGTGCCCCCGAGAGCCCTCCCCCTTCTACGGGATGTAGGCCCCGCTACGGGCTTGCGGGGACTTGGAATAGGGTGTGCGGCAGGCGGGAATGGCGCCGGGGGCGGGATTCGAACCCGCGCGCCCCTTTCGGGGCAACGGGTCTCGCGTGCGGCGGGCGCGTAACCCGCTGGCCGCCCTCGAGCCCGCCGCCTTGGGCCGCTCGGCCACCCCGGCTCTCTCCGTGTTGTTTGACGTGGTTGGCTGGGGAGTTTAAAGTTTCCAGGCCCTAGGGGAGGGTGAGGCCTGCCTCCTCCACTAGCTTCTCCGCCATGAATCTGGGTATAGCTTTGAGTATCTCCCTCTTCCTACTCGCCGGGATCCCCTCTAGTAGCTGGGAGGCCTTCCTGGCCTCCCGCGCCACGTATTCGAGGGCGGCTTTGACCGCGTCCTCGCCCGGCGTTGCGCCTAGCTGCTCTGTGGCCCACTTCTCGAACAGCTCTTCGCTCGGGTCTAGCTTCTGCCTCCTACCCTTGATGTATAGGTAGTAGTCTGAGGCGTCGTCGGCCACCTGGTAGATCCTCCCCAGGTGGCCCCCGTAGTCCTCGAGGCGAGGCGCTAGGTCGGGGCGCCCGGCCGCTATGGCTCCCAGGGCTGCTGCGAGGGCGAAGAGGCTCCCAGTCTTCATATCTACCAGCTCGAGGTACCTCGAGGGGGGCAGGTGGGGGGTCGCCAGGTAGTCGAGGATCTCGCCTCGGACAGTTCTCTCCCAGGCCGCCACGACCCTCGTGAGGGCCCTGAGGCCGTAGCGCTCCACCATCCTCTGGGCCACGGGTATCATGAGGAGGCTCGCGAGCACGGTCTTCTCCACCCCGTGGACTATCCAGGCCACGGGGGATCCCCTCCTGACCCTGTCCTTGTCTATGATATCGTCTATGGCCAGGCTCGCACTGTGCACCAGCTCGATCGCCACAGCGGCGTCTACGGCATCCTCCGCTCTCCCCCCGAGGGCCTCTGCAACCAGTACGACTAGGAACCCTCTGAACCTCTTGCCGCCCCTGACGATATAGGATGCCACCTCCTCGAGGCCGGCCTCGCTGGCGCTCCTCGCGGCCTCGGCTAGGTGCGGCTCCAGCATCTCGCGTATCCTGCGCCACTCACTAACGATCTCCTCGGCGACCTCGGAGGGGACACCGGCCAATCACTAGCGCCCCGTCTAGCCGGAGGCAGGGGCCACGCCACGGTTTATAACGGGAGGGCAGGCTCGGCCAGCGAAGCGCTCCACACCACCAGGGCTTCGGTGCCGCCGGAATGCCCTCCTCACAGCCGCGGGGGAGGGCTCCATGTCTGGTGTCCCACCGCATCCCCGCCTCTCTATTTAGGGGTCGGCAATACCAGCCCTCCTCACAGCCCTCCCCCGGAGGGTGTAGGGTATGTGCGTGTAACTTATAATCCCGCCCGAAGACGCTTCGATTTGTGGCTGGGTGCTCTGTATTGGAGACGAGGGAGACTGACGGTAGACCCAGTAGCGGTGGCAGGCTAGTCCGGGAGACCCTTAGGGCAGCAGTGCTCAGGGTGCTGGCTGAGAGGCCCTCCCACGGCTACGCCGTGATCAAGAGGATAGAGGAGGCGACGCTGGGCTGCTGGAGGCCCACGCCGGGCACCCTCTACCCGCTGCTGGAGCAGCTGGAGGCTGAAGGCGTCATTGAGAGGGCTGGCGTTGAGACCGCCCACGTGAAGAGTGGGAGGAGGGTTAAGTACAGGCTCTCGAGGAAGGGGTGGGAGGAACTCGCATCCATAGTAATGTTCAAGGCGCGCCTGAGGCCCTTCTACACCACCTTCCAGGTCGTGGACGCCATTGAGCTCCTCAGAAAGGCGGGCTACGAGGCCGAGGCGAGGGAGGCCTGCAGGCTCTTCAGGGAGGGCCTAAGGAGGCTCCTCGAGAGGCTCAGGGAGGCGTGTCCCGAGGGGGACGGCCCCAGCCCAGACTCTAAGGCCTCAGAGGGCAGTACCAGGGAGCGGGGGCTGGGGGAGTGTGGAGT
>JALWEW010000115.1 GCA_027039295.1 Acidilobaceae archaeon | reverse complement strand
GGTCATCCCCGCTCCCCCGCCCCGCCTTTGCCGTGGGCGCGCTTGTACCTCTCGAGTAGGGCCTCGAGGGCCTCTATGACCTCCTCGTCCCTGGCGTAGCGGTCGCCGGAGTCTATGTCCCTCCTAAGCGCTGTTATGAACTCGTCGATGTAGGCCCTCAGCTCCCTCTTGTACCTCTCGATCCTCTCGGCGAACGCGGGATCCCTCCTCAGCTTCTCGGGGTGCTCGTAGCAGAGCCTCAGGTCGCCTAGCACGCCCCCAAGCGTCATCGTGAGCCTCCTGAGCTCCTCGACGGCGTCGCGGAGCCTGAGCCTGTAGTAGGCGTAGCCCGCGGCGACCCTCATGGTCCACTCGGTGGAGTCCCAGGCCCCACGGGGCTCCCTGTCCTCGCTGCGCTGCTCGAGCTGCCAGTAGTGGTAGCCCTTCTCAACGAGCCTCGCCACGGCCTCGGAGGGATCCTCCAGGCCCTCCGCCACCATGTAGTACTCGACCAGGGAGGCCGCGGAGCCCCCCAACTCGACCCTGAGCGCTCCCCCCTCGCCAACGCTCCTCCTGTGCCTCGAGAGGCCCGGGAGCCTCACCAGGACCGCCGTGGGAGAGCAGTGTTGGAGAGGCTATAGGGTTACTGGACCCTATGGCGGCATATATTCTAAATCGTAGGAAATGTTATTATACTGGGTATTACATGTTCGAAGTAACTCCTAAGAAGGCGGGGGTGCGCTCCAGGTTGAGTGATGCGGCAGACGAGGATATATTGAGGGTGCTCTCGGACGAGTCTTTCCTAGCCTCTAGTATGCCCTTCACCGTAGGCCTCAGCGGCGGGCGCCTGAGAATCATGTTCAAGAGGCTCCTCTTCAGGTTCACCGATGATTACGAGCTTCACGTGTCCCGCGAGCAGGATGGCGTTAGGGTAGAGCTTGCAGGACGCAGGAGCAGGATAACGATAACCTACAGGGCCGGCGGCTCCAGCGTCGAGTACACTATAGAGTACAGGGGCCCCAGAAGCTGGATTGCGAGGAGGGGCGCGGAGAGGCTCGCCCGGGAGCTGCTGGCGGCAGCCAAGAGAGAGGCCTCCAGGAGGGCCGCCTCGAGGGAGCGCCGTGCTGGGGGTGGAGCGGACTATTCCGAGGCGCTCTCCTCGATTAGTTGGACCACTAGGCTGATAATGAAGTCTATCCTAGTCAAGTCTGATGTAGTTAACCTGGCCCCCGGGGGTCTGCACCACTACCTCGAGGGGCTCCTCTCCAGCGGGGAGGTGTCGAGGTATAGGGTGGTCTACGTGAGCGGGACGGGTGAGAGCGGGTCCTTCAAGGCGCTATTCATAGATGGAGAGCTCCGCGGCGTCTACGTCAACGCCTCGGGCGAGGAGGCGAGTGGCGACGAGAAGGCCCTCTCGAGGTTGCAGGGCTTCTTCAACGTGAGGGTGTACGGCTCCATGCTCTCTCCAGAGGAGGTGGCTAGGCTTTGAGGAGGATCCACAGGCCCTTCGTGGTCGCGGAGGAGGGCGACCATAGGTTCGTCTGGCTAGGCCTCGACGAGGCCGAGGCCGAGAAGGGTATACTGGCTAACCAGTACCTCATAGTAGACGGCGGCAAGGGCATGCTGGTTGACCCCGGGGGCTACTACGTAGTTGAGAGGGTGTACGAGAGTGTCTCAGAGTTCGTGAAGCCCAGGAACGTAGAGGCCGTCTTCTACAGCCACCAGGATCCCGATGTGGCGGGCTCGCTAAACATCATACTAGACTTCTTCCCAAACGCTAAAGTGTACATATCCAGCCTCTGGACCCGCTTCATACCCCACCTAGGCGTGACGGCGGGCCTCAGGGTCGAGGGCATACCCGACGAGGGCGCGGCCATAGAGCTGGGCGCGGCGAGTCTCCAGGTGGTGCCGGCCCACTTCCTCCACTCGCCCGGCAACCACACCCTCTACGACCCCGTGGTGGGGGTCCTGTTCAGCGGCGACATCGGGGCCGCCGTTTTCCCGGAGGGGGAGTGGTACCTCTTCGTCGAGGACCTCGAGCACCTGGAGAAGCACAAAACCTACATGGAGGCCTTCCACAAGCGCTACCTCGCACACAAGAAGGCCCTAGAAGCCTGGCTCTCCAGAGTCGAGCGGCTGGAGCCCAAGGTGATAGCACCCCAACACGGCGCAATATTCACCGGCGACGCTGTAGGCGGGTTCCTCAAGTGGCTCCACACCCTCGAGAAGGTGGGGGTAGACCTACTCTACTAGCCAGCCACTACACACGCACCAAGGGCGCCCCCCGCCTCTAGGATCCACGGGTCATTTTACCTCCCCACCCCCCTGGCGCCCCAGCTGGGAGGCGCTGGGCTTTGGGTGGGGCTAGGGTCTACTGTGCCTCTAGGCTCTTTGATGGGGAGCGCTTCGTGGAGA
>JALWEW010000114.1 GCA_027039295.1 Acidilobaceae archaeon | reverse complement strand
ATAGTAGAGACCATAGAGCATGACGTCGTAATTGTGGGCTCCGGCATAGCGGGCCTGAGAGCAGCGATAGAGATCAAGAGGAAGTACGGCGACAAGCTCAGCGTCGGCCTCCTGAGCAAGATCCACATCATGAGGAGCCACAGCGTGAGCGCCGAGGGTGGGACGGCAGCCGTACTATACCCGGACGAGGGAGACAGCTTCGCCCTGCACGCGTGGGACACGATTAAGGGTAGCGACTTCCTCGCCGATCAGGACGCCGTGTGGCTCTTCGTAAAGCTAATGCCCGAGGAGATAAGGCTCCTGGAGCACTGGGGCCTCCCCTGGAGTAGGAGGCCCGACGGGAAGATAGCCCAGAGGCCCTTCGGCGGCCACAGCCACCCCAGGGCAACGTTTGCCGCCGACAAGACCGGGTTCTACGAGATGCAGACTCTCTATAACAAGCTCCTAGAGTACGACAACTGGGAGCGCTACGACGAGTGGTTCGTCACCAACATAGTGGTTGAGGACGGGGAGTTCCGGGGGCTGTACGCCATAAGCATGAGGGACGGGAAGCTGTACTACTTCAGGGCGAAGGCAGGCATAATAGCCGCGGGTGGCGGTGGCAGGCTATACAACTTCACCACCTACGCCCACACCGTGACGGGAGACGGCTACGCCATGGCTTTCAGGGCCGGCATACCGCTGAAGGACCCCGAGTTCATACAGTTCCACCCCACAGGCCTCGTCCCCAGCGGTATACTAATCACCGAGGGAGCAAGGGGAGAGGGAGGCTACCTGCTCAACAACAAGGGAGAGAGGTTCATGCTCCGCAAGGACTGCGCCCCCACCAAGGGGGAGCTGGCGCCCAGAGACATAGTGTCCAGGTGCGAGATGAAGGAGATCCTAGAGGGCAGGGGCTTCAAGGACCCCGTGAGCGGGCTCGAGTACGTGCTCCTAGACCTGAGGCACCTGGGAGAGGAGAAGATAAACGAGAGGCTCCCCGCCGTGAGAGAGATAGCAATACGCTACGCGGGAGTGGATCCTGTCGAGGAGCCCATCCCCGTGAGGCCCGTCGCCCACTACACCATGGGTGGCATACACACTGACATCTACTATAGGGTCCTCACTGAGGACGGTCGCTGGATTCGCGGCCTCTTCGCCGCGGGCGAGGTCGCCTCGGCGAGCGTCCACGGGGCCAACAGGCTCGGGAGCAACAGCACCGCGGAGTGCCTCACGAGTGGGAGGATAACCGGGATACTCGCCGCCGAGTACGCGCTGCGAAGGCGCGAGGCCCCGAGCACTACGAGGGAGAGGCACCAGCGCGAGGAGGACTGGGTCTGGGGATGGCTGAAGAGGGAGAGCGGTGTTCCCGCCTACGAGATACGGAGAAGGCTGAGGAACACTATGGGCAAGTACTTCTATGTTTTCAGGGATGGCGACGGCATGAGGACCGCCCTCAGCATAATAAGGGAGCTGAGGCAGCTGGCGAGGAGCCAGATGTACGTCGAGGACAAGAGTAGGATCTACAATACCGACCTTCAGGCCGCCATCGAGACGATAAACCTGCTCGACGCGGCCCTCGCGGCGGTGAGCGCGGGCCTCAACAGGGAGGAGAGCAGGGGCGCCCACTACAGGCTAGACTACCCGAAGAGGGACGATGTTAACTGGCTCAAGCATAGCCTCATCCTACGGAGTGGCGAGGACGACGTGCGCATCGCCTACTGGCCCGTCGCTATAACCACGTGGAAGCCCGTTGAGAGGAAGTACTAGCCCCCTAGGGGTGGTCGTGGTGGCGGAGAAGAGGGCGGAGGTCCTCGAGAACCGGCCCGGGTGGATCGCGAGCATAAACCCGTGGGTCCTCCGTATAGTGAATAACCCGGAGAGGGTCGCGTTCGTACTACACAGGATAACCGGCCTGCTCATGGCCCTCATAATCATGGCGCACATCTTCGTGACCAGCACACCAGCCAGGCTCGGATGGGAGGAGTGGCTAGCAGAGATACAGAAGGCCCAGGGGATAACCCCGGTGACGCTATACTTCTTCTTCTTCGCCGGCATTGCGTGGTTCCACGGGCTTAACGGGATAAGGCTGCTCCTCGTCGAGTTCTTCGGTGTCTGCATCGGGAGGCCGGAGAAGCCCAAGCCCCCCTACATACCGCCTAGCCTCAAGTCGTGCCAGAGGAAGCTGCTCTACCTGGTCTTCGCACTGTGGGCCATTCTCTGGGTGCTCACCGGCTACATAGTGTTCGGCACGTGAGGGGGTGGTCGCGGTGAAGAAGAGCGTGGTCCAGACCTGGCTCCAGTACGTGACCGCGATATTCCTGATCTTCCTCCTCACGTGGCACCTAGTCATAAGGGTGCCATGGCTGAGGGGGGTGGACTCGTTCCGGGACACGCTGGCCCCCAACAAGATCTACAGGGAGACA
>JALWEW010000113.1 GCA_027039295.1 Acidilobaceae archaeon | reverse complement strand
GGGCGTCTCGGGCGAGGTAGTCTACCCGAGCCTCTACGAGCCCCCAACAGGGGGGCCGCATACAATGGTGTTCTCCGGTGCCACCAGCCTGGAGCCTCGGGAGCTGGCGTGGACTCTATCAGGCGTCGAGGCCCTCGAGGTGGAAACGGTGGACAGGAGCGTGTTGGATGAGGAGTACTGCAACCCCAATGGGGCCCCGAACCACATACCCATGACGGGTAGCCACATACTCGACAGGAGGCCCCTACCCGGCTGGGCCGACTATAGGACACCTATAGAGGGCCTCTACCACGCCTCGGCCTCCAGCCACCCCGGGGGACAGGTCACAGGGATCCCCGGCCACAACGCGGCCATGAGAGCCCTGCTTGACGCGGGGGTGAGACCTACTCGCACCCTCCTACCCCGGCGGGCCTTGAGGGGTACCACTTGAGGCTGGAACCCTACCAGAAGGCCTTCATAGCGCTCTGGGCATTCGAGAGGGCCGCGGACGCCGCCCTCACCTACTACATACTCGGCCTAGGGGGCGTCGAGCTAAACGCCATAGTGCGCCGCGTCCTTGAGTGGGCTGGGAGGACCGTGGGACTGACCCTCTGGAGCGTACTAACTATCACACTAGGAGTCCTGCTAGCCCTCTACCTGCCAGCCGCCCTCGAGTGGGGCCTCCAGAGGGCGAAGCGGCTGACGAGCCTTGAAAGGGTTATGATAGAGGCCTACGGCGTCCATGGAATCTCGAAGATAATACTAGCCCTGGCCGCGGCTATAGGCTCCGCGGGTCCCGTGCTCAACGCGCTCTGCATCATGAGGGCCCACATGGGCTAGAAGAGGCTCGGCGAAGTTACGCTTCTTCACCGCCCCAGCCGCTATGGGGCTCCGATCCCGGATTCCTCCTCACAGCCACCCGGGGAGCGGGCGCGCTGGCGCTAGTATATGCTTGAGAGCCTCGTCTCTATGTACTTCGCAGCGTTTAGCAGGAGCCAGCGAAGGCTTTCCCGGCTGGCGTGGTATATAGTCACCTTCGGCTCCTCCCTGCCGCCCATACTGTAAGCCGATTCCACCCTGGCCATGTAGACCTCCTCGGGTAGCAGCCTCTTTAACTCGTCCCACTTATCCCTGAGGGCCTTGGGCGTCACTATTATCTCGTGCCCCTTGTCCCCCTTCCCAGCCTTTATCGTCACCCTCAACGGCTCCCTGGGGTTCTCGGGCTGGAAGCTTGTGGAGAACTCCTCGGAGCCCGCTATGTACTCGAGGCTCCTCGCGAGGGTCCAGCGCACCTCGCCCTCATCAATATCAATGAAGGCCACTACCCTCTCATCCCCGTACTCTGGCTTCCTCATCTCTAGCAGCTTGTTCTCCACCGTCTTCTCGGAGAGGTCCAGTATGTCGGCTATCTCCATCACTGTCAGCGCATTGTCCTCAAGCAGCCTAGCTATCCTACCAGCGAGATCCGGCAGCCAAGGCCTGACAGGAGGGCTTTCGAGTATCTCTGCCGCTAGCGGGCTAACACCGGGGCCTCTGCTCTCGACTATTCTGATTTCACCCCGCTTGAGCCCTCTCAGGAATTCCTCGGCCGTTTCGAGGTCGAGATAGTACTCGATGACCTGCCGCTTAGCCTCCTCGTACACTATGCTGTCCTCCTCCGGGTCTGCGCTTCCGAGTATGCCGAAGTCTACCTGTATCTCTCTTAGTACCTGGTAGAAGAGGGGGCTCCTCTCTATCGCCTGCCACACGAGATCCCGGAACCTCTCTGGGTCTAGGTCCAGGAGCATCCTAATGACGTCTACCTGGGGAGCCTTTACGCTAAAGCCATAAAACGTTGACCTATAGTAGACATTGAGCCCAACGACCTTAGAGGCTAGGTAGGTGAGGACTATCGCCAGGGCCTCGGAGGCCCCGGAGCCCAGTAACGCCGTGAACACATGCTCTCCCTCATAGTTGTCGTATACCACGGTATCCCACGAGGGCAAGGGGAGCCCGCGAGCCCTGTAGCCCTCAGCCAGCCTGGCCAGATCCGCTAGGCCTTCCTTATCTACGACGACTGGGCCAGCGTCTAGGTCGGCGAGGACCCTGCCAGCCTCCACCGCCACCATGCGGTGCCTCCGCGGCCCCTCGCCACGCCAGAGGGGCACCTCGGCTATGGCTTCCGCTGGCTCAACCTCGACTTTGAGCGCTCTCTCGTCTATCCTCCTCACGATCCAGGCCCTGCCAGCGAGTCTTATGGCGTCCCCTGCCCTTAGGTACCTGTAGACAAACGCCGAGTCGACATAGCCTACCACTCTGTCACCGTGCTTCACCGTGAAGGAGTCCCGGCTGGGAATTGTTGAGAAGAACTCGCTGAACTCCCTCCCCCACCAAGCCCTCTCTCCTGAGTGGGAGCG
The DNA here is from genome assembly GCA_027039295.1 of Acidilobaceae archaeon. GTDB lineage: Archaea > Thermoproteota > Thermoprotei_A > Sulfolobales > Acidilobaceae > Calypsonella. The sequence continues at coordinate 5,081 of JALWEW010000113.1, read as the reverse complement.
GAACCTCCAGACCCGGAAGAAAGCAGGCCCAAGCCTAGCCCGGGGCCATTCGACTCGTAGAAGCCCCCTATACTCAAGGTACTCGACGAGGCGCCTGAACTCCTCGTGGGACAGGTATCTTGTGAGTGGGGTTGACTTCAGGTACTCGTAGACAGCATTAAGGTCGACCCAGCCGGAGTCCTCCCCCCTGCTAGCAGCCAGGGCCACACCCAGTACCTCCTTAGCAACGACGTCTAGGGGCGCCCTGGCTATAGTCGTGGCCTCTACCTTGCCCTCGATGGCAAGCCTCGCCTCGGCTAGGGCTTCGAGGAAATCGATAGGGCCCAGGGCTATTATTGTGCCCTCCGAGGTGCCGCCCACCACGTGGCCGCTCCTGCCTACCCTCTGGAGGAGGCTGGCCACGCTGCCGGGAGCTCGGTACTGTATGACCTTCCTCACCTGGCCGACATCAATGCCTAGCTCTAGGGTCTTCGTGCAAACTATGGCTTTCAACTCACCCCTCTTGAGCCTCTCCTCGGCCTCGTGCCTCAGCTCGGCTGACACGCTCGAGTGGTGCACGAATACATCGTCTATACCAAGGGCTTCCAGGGCCTCCCTGAGCTTCTCGGCTGTGTACCTGCTATTCACAAACACCAGGCTGGGAGGCTCGATCTCCTCCATAACTATCCTTGCCGAGTCTATCCAGGGCCTCCTCACGCCCTCGCGAATGTAGCGCACCCTGAGCCTAGTCCGCCTCTCCTCCATAGCATTGACCACAACGCGGGGCCTCCTACTAGAGCCAGAGAGGGCCTCGAGGGCCCTCTCTGGGTCCCCTATCGTGGCCGAGAGCCCTATCCTCTGGAGGTCTCTCCCAGCGAGCCTCTGGAGTCTCTCGAGGAGCAGGGCCAGCTGCGCACCCCTCTTACTCGACATAAGCTCGTGTACCTCATCTACAATAACCCACCTGAGGTTGCGTAGGTACACCCTGAATCGGGGCGACCAGTCCAGGTCTATCTTGAGGCTCTCCGGCGTCGTTATCAATATATGAGGAGTTAGGCGAAGCCTCCTACTCCTCTCGCTCGCAGGAGTATCTCCATGCTTCCTCGATACCCTCAGGCCCAAGCGCTGGGCCCACCACCTTATCCTCCTATAGAGGTCATTTATCAGCGCCTTCATCGGAGTCACATAGAGGAGTGACACCGGCTCAACGGAGCCCAAAGACTCCATCATGGATAACACGGGTAGGAGGGCCGCCTCCGTCTTCCCAGCACCCGTCGGAGCCATGATTAATACGTTGGCACCCCTCAGTATCGCTGGTATAGCCTCCTCCTGGGCCCTCGTCAGCCTAGTCCAGCCCCTCTCGGCTACAAGGCTTGCGATCCTCGGTGACAGCATCCCTATGACTCCACTGGACATCAGCGCATCCCCTGTTACTCAGTATGTGCATCCAGCGCGTCGCATAGACCCGGGGAGAGGTGAATGCAACGAGTTAAAACCTTTACTAGCAAACAAGCCCCGGTGAACGCAGAGTGGCAAAGAGATACTACACCTGCATCGTCTGCGGCCGGAAGTTCCCGGAGGGTCAAGGCATAATAATAGAGAAGGCTGGCATCGTCCTGCACTTCCACAGTCGGAGATGCGCCGCGAAGTTCCTCAAGCTACTCCTGGAGAGGCTTGACGACAATACTGCAAGGAAAGTGCTCAGAGAGCTAGTTAACGAGCTAGAAGAGGCTAGGAGAGCCCGTGAGGAGAGGGCGAGGAAGGTAATCTAGGCTCCGCGGCAGTCGTCCCAAAGCAGAACTCGACATTAAAAACCCTAAAGATTCTGCAAGAGTAAGTTATTGACTCCAACATATTAATCCCCCGACGATAGTCGGGTGTCCTCATGGGGGGCCAAGGTGAGGGTTAGGGCCCTCCTGGCAGCAACTATAATACTAGCCCTCTTGGCAGTACCCGCAGCCCTCCCCTTGAACGGACTCGTTAAGGCGCTTGCTGAGAGGCAGACCGTCCACCACTATAAGTGGACCATAATGGTCTATATGGATGCTGACAACAACTTAGAGGACGCGGGTATAAGCGACTTCAACGAGATGGAGGTTGCTGGCTCCACGCAGGACGTGGCCATACTCGTGCTTATGGACAGGATCCCCGGCTATGACTCCACGAATGGCAACTGGACCGACGCCAGGATATACCTGGTGCAGCACGACACCGACAATCAGACTATACACTCTAAGCTGCTCGTGGACCTGGGAGAGGTTGACATGGGTGATCCGTCGACTGTTCTATACTTCGTGAACTACACTATACACAACTTTCCCGCAGATCATTACGCCCTCATCTTCTGGGATCACGGCAATGGATGGAAGAGGAGTGGCCACGCAATGCCGGTCAGGGGATGCTGCTGGGACTACACCGATAACGATCACCTGACGGAGACGGAGCTTAGGAGTGTCATGGAGAAGCTCTCAAGCATGGGCGTGCACCTCGATATAGTAGGCTTCGATGCCTGCCTCATGCAGATGACCGAGGTAGCATATGACCTCATGGGCACGGCCAGCATAGTGGTAGCCTCCGAGGAGTACGAACCCTGGGACGGCTGGTACTACTCGGGCTTCCTGGTGCCTTTAATACTAAACCCGGACATGACACCAGCACAGCTCGCCGCTAAGATAGTCGAGTCCTACGAGTATTACTACACCAAGGTTGAACCCCTCGACTGGGTGACGCTCTCAGCCATAAACCTCACGTCATTCCAGAACGTTATAAGAGACGTTGACAGTATGGCTATGCTGCTAACCTACGACGTCTTCTTCTACCCGAACAACGCCACCGCAGTCCACAAGGCGTGGAGCGAGGCGAAGAAGTTCGGCTCAGGCGATTACATGGATCTATACGGCTTCGCGGAGGCCATTAACTCCACGCAGGGATTCCCCTATGACCCCAGGCCAGCTGCCTCAAGGCTACTAAGCGACCTCAACGCTTCCGTAGTAGCGAATTACGCCGGGCCATCATCCGCTGGAGGCCACGGTATAACGATATACTTCCCGCCCGACGTGGACTGGTACCTGGAGGAGAGGTACGAATACTTCGAGCAGGTAGCTTTCGCAGTCGACACGTGGTGGGGCATATTCCTAGACTACTACTTCCACACAATGAAGCCCACCGAGCACCTCAAGGTAAAGGTCGTGGCGCCGCCTATGGTGAGTCCTGGCAGCAATGTCACGGTCTATATACTCACAAGCTACGGTAAAGCCGACATATACGTTGACGAGCTGGATGTTAGCCTCATTGGACCCAACGGTTACGCGGAGGCCGCGGGCGCCCAGCCCGTTGAGCCTGGAGTCTACGTGGCCACAATCCACGTGCCAGCCGCGAACTCGTCGCAGACCTACATGGTGAGAGCCAGGGCCTACTACTGGTTCCTAGCGGCGGATGACGGTGCCGTCCTCTATGCTAGCAGGGAGCTGGCAACAATACCCCAGATCTCCTCGAGCCTAGCAACTCTTAGGGCAATAGTAGAGGAGTACGGAGCCGTACTAGAGAACGTGAGTAACGGTGTAGCAATAATCAAGACCGTGCTGGGAGAGGTAAACGTAAGCATTGGGCAGCTCAAGCCAGAGATAATTAAGATAGAGAATGGAGTAGCAGTGCTTAACACGAGCATAGGCGAGGTCAAGGCTAGCCTAGACAGCCTGAAGCCTGAAATAGTCGATATAAAGGATAATGTAGCCGTCGTAAAGACTAGGCTTGGCGAGGTCAAGGCCACACTGGACTCCCTAAAGCCTGTGATCGAGTCCATCAGAGGCGACGTGGCAACCATCAAGACCGTGCTGGGAGAGGTAAACGTAAGCGTGGCACAGTTGAAGCCTAGAATAGTGAAAATAGAGAATGGAATAGCAACAGTCCAGACCACACTCGGCTCCCTAAGTGGGGAGGTGAAGGCGCTCGAGGGAGACTTCGCCGTAGTCAAGACGAGTCTTGGTGTAATTAACGCGAGCCTCGCTGACATCAAGACTTCCCAGAAGGAGAACTTCAACAGCGTAAACCAGAAGATCTCCAGCATACACTCAAGGCTCTCAACCCTAGAAGCCAACATGAGCAGCCTCAACAGTAAGCTGAACTCGCAGGCCAAGCTCCTCGACGCCACGCTAGCCCTAGTAGTTATTGTACTCATAACAGCCGTCATAGCGGCCTACGGGGCTCTAAGGAAGCCCAGCCCCTAAGGAGATCCCGGGTCTCTCATTCCCTCTTATTTATTTCCTTTATTTCCTTGACCTCTAACAAGCACCCCAGACGCCGTGGAAGGCTAGTGCATCTAACAAGAACAGAATGCGCTGGCTACGGGGCTTCGGCCAGGCGGCTGTCCTAGGAGTGAAAAGTGAAATCTGAAGTCATCACGGCCACAGAGCATATGCTGCATGGAGGGCGTGTGGAGCGCACTTCGATAAGATGGGTACAGGGGCGGAGTTTGAGAACAATAACTACTCTTGAGCGACTCAACTAGGATTCGAGCCTCTTAGTTGTGAGCAGCCACAGCAAATAGTAGATAAAGCAGCGGATGCGCGATGCATTGCCTAGCATCTATAGCCTCACGCAGCACCGGCTTGCCCGGTGCTAGGGGGTTGGGGCGCGTCCTCGTTAGACTCTACGGGCTCCTGGCTAGCGCTGCAGGCGCTAGAGAGGTTGAGGTCGACGTCAGTGGGTGCTCTAGTGTAAGGTGCGTGCTTGAGAGGGCCTCAAGTGCTAGAAGGGGGCTTAGAAGGGCACTGGAGGTGCTTGACTGGGATGTGGTAGTGCTCCTCGACGGCAGGAGGGTGCCCCTCGACTCCCCCGTGGCTGGAGGGAGCGTGATGCACGTGATGCCTCCTGCCAGCGGGGGCTCGAGGCCGCTCGTGGAAGCGGGCGTCCTCGAGCCAGGAGAGGACATAGACCTTGACGATCTGGTCGCTCGGCTCTCGGCGCCCGGCATCGGTGCTATTGTTATCTTTGTGGGTATAGTTAGGAGCCCGAACAGGGGGGAGGAGGTGGAGTACCTAGAATACGACTATGACCCTCAGCTAACGCCCAGGAGCCTCGAGGAGATAGCCGCAGAGGAGGCG
>JALWEW010000112.1 GCA_027039295.1 Acidilobaceae archaeon | reverse complement strand
CTTCGTCACGATTGAGAGGTACCTGGAGGGCGGTAGGAGGGAGCTGAGGGGCTGCATAGGATACGTTAGGGCGTTCAAGAGCCTCGCCGAGACAGTAGTCGAGGTCGCCCTCGAGAGCGCCTTCAGGGACCCCCGCTTCCCGCCAATGGAGGAGTGGGAGCTGGACCACGTAACATTCGAGGTCTCCGTCCTCTCACCCCTCGAGGAGGCCCCCAGGGACCCCGAGGGGAGGCTCGGCTTCATACTCGTGGGCAGGGATGGCGTGGTGGTGGAGAGGGGCGCCTTCAGCGGCCTCCTACTCCCGGTGGTGCCCGTGGAGTACCTGTGGGACGAGGAGACCTTCCTATCGGAGACCTGCGTGAAGGCCGGCCTCTGGCCCGACTGCTGGCTTGACCCGGAGACGAGGGTCTACAGGTACAGGGCCAGGGCCTGGAGGGAGTCCAGGCCCCGGGGTCCCGTCGAGTACAGGGACCTCAGGAGGGAGCTCGAGGAGGCCCTGAGGAGGTATGGGGGCGGGTAGCCCACTAATATAACGACCCGCACCGGCCCGCCTCCCCTGGGGTAGGACTGGATTGGCTGGAGCAGGCAAGGGGCTGGGCGGCAAGGTGCGGTACTACATCGACATGTGGAGGAGGATCCTCAAGCTCAGCAGGAGGCCAGACGAGGAGGAGTTCAACCTGCTCGTGAAGCTTAACCTACTAGGCTTCACACTCGTTGGGGGAATAGCATACATCATACATCTAGTGCATGTCTTAATGGTGAGGTAGCTTGGAAGGGGAGGAGAGGGAGGCCAGGGCAGGCGAGGCCCTCGAGGGAGAGGTTGGGGAGGAGCTCCCCAGGCCAGCGACGAGGTTCTTCGCGCTAACCGTGGTTGGGGGCACGGAGGAGAGGGTGGCGCTCATACTCGCTGAGAGGGCCCGGGCAGCAGGCCTCTCGGTTAAGAGTATTATAGTGCCGCCTGGCCTCAAGGGCTACGTGATAGTCGAGGTGAAGAAGGTAGCGGACCTCTACCACCTCATCAGGGGGATAAGGCACATCAAGAGGAGGAGGCCCCTGCCCGTGAAGCCGGAGGAGATAGTGGCCATAGTCAAGCCTAAGGTGGAGATACCCGAGCTGAAGCCGGGCGACATAGTCGAGATCGTGGCCGGCCCCTTCAAGGGCCTCACCGGCAGAGTCGTTGAGGTGAACAAGTCGAAGAGGCAGGTGGAGGTGAGCCTTCTCGAGCTGGAGTTCAAGAACGTCGTAACAATACCCCTAGAGCACGTGAGGCCCGTGAGGGAGGAGGGAGCCTCCTCCCAGGCATAGAGGGGCCTGGAGCGGGTCACTAATATAATCCCTCTAAGCCACGGCGCCGCTAAAGGGTGGCTGGTATGCCCCAGGAGAAGGTCGTGACGGTCCAGATCGAGGGGGGCAAGGCGAGGCCCGGCCCGCCTCTGGGCCCGACGCTGAGCGCTCTAGGACTCAACGTTAAGGAGGTCGTAGACGAGATAAACAGGCTCACGAAGGCCTACGAGGGCCTCACCATACCAGTGAAGATCATAGTCGACACGAAGACTAAGAAGTACAGGATAGAAGTGGGCATCCCAACCACCACCGCGTTACTACTGAAGGCGGTTGGAGCCAAGGAGCCCAGCGGCGACCCCATGCACCAGAAGATAGGCGACCTGCCATTCGAGAAGATAGTGGAGATAGCCCTCCAGAAGAAGCCCCAGCTCCTAGCGAAGACCCTCAAGGCGGCCGTGAAGACCATACTAGGCTCGGCCCGCAGCATAGGCATAACGGTTGATGGCAAGGACCCCAAGGAGGTCACGCGAATGGTAGAGGAGGGCTACTACGACGCCGTGCTAGCGAAGTACGAGGAGGAATGGGAGAAGGAGGAGTAAGGCGCTAGAGCCCCCTCCTTATATACCCTAGCCGCTCCCGGCCCACCCGACTCCACCGAGGCCGGTGGAGGAGGGCCCCGGAGACCTTGGGGCCCGCCTGTGGGGTGTGTGAGCGTTGAGCCTCGAGTTGAAGGACTCGCTGGTCGAGGCCGTAAAGAGGGCCCTGACCCTCGGCAAGAAAAGGAAGTTCAAGCAGAGCGTAGACCTAATAGTGGTCCTCAAGGACGTCGACATAAGGAGCCCCGAGGGGAGGCTGAGGGAGGTCGTGTTCCTACCTCATAAGCCCACGAAGGAGCCGAGGATATGCGTTGTAGCCGAGGGGGACATGGCGATAAAGGCTAGAGAGCTGGGGGTTCCAGTCTACGGGCGCAGCGACCTCCAGGAGATGAGGCAGAACAGGAAGCTGGCCAAGAAGGTCGCCCAGCAGTGCGACTGGGTCCTCATAAGGGTCGACCTCATGGGCCTAGCGGGCGGCGTCCTCGGCCCGGCCCTGGGCCCCAGGGGTAAGGCCCCTACGCCCGTGCCGCCTAACGCCGACATAGCAGACCTCGTGGAGAGGTACAAGAGGGCTGTCTGGGTCAGGACCCGCAACCAGCCGCAGGTCATGTGCAGGGTGGGCACGGAGGACATGAAGCCCGAGGAGATAGCAGAGAACATAGAAGCCGTGCTCAACACCATAATCCATAAGCTGGGCAGGCAGAGGATCGGGAGGGTCATAGTCAAGAGGACTATGGGCATACCGGTCGAGGTGAAGCTCTAGGGGGGTGACCGCTGTGAGCCTCGCCTTGAGGAGGAGGGGCAGGTCCGAGGAGGAGATCCCGGAGTGGAAGAAGAGGGTTGTCGAGGAGCTAGCCGAGCTCTTCAAGAAGTACCCGGTTGTCGGCATAGCTGACCTGACGGGGATGCCTACGGCCCAGCTCCAGAAGATCAGGAAGAAGTTCAGGAGACACGTCTACTTCAAGGTGGCGAAGAAGAGACTCATACTCAGGGCCCTCGAGAGGGCTGGGATAGATAAGAGCCTCTTCGAGCCCTACCTCCAAGGCAGCACGATGCTCCTCTTCACGGACATGAACCCCTTCAAGCTAGCCCGCATGATAGAGTCGGAGAAGATGCCTATATCAGCAAAGCCGGGCCAGGTCACCGATAGGGAGATAGTGATACCCGAGGGCGACACCGGCCTGCAGCCCGGCCCGATACTCAGCACCTTCGGCAAGCTCAGGATACCCTACGAGATCAGGAGGGGCACCATCTACGTGAAGAAGGACACAGTAGTGGCTAAGCCGGGGGACGTGATAAGCCCCGAGCTAGCCGGGCTCCTCCAGACCCTGGGGATACAGCCGTTCGAGATAGGCCTGAAGATACTGGCGGTCTACGATGGAGGCGTGATGATACCCAGGGAGGAACTCCTCGTCGACCTAGAGCAGTTCAGCAGGGACGTAGCAGACGCCGCGCGCGAGGCCATACTAGCAGCGGCCGAGCTAGGCCTAATCTTCGTGCCAGAGGCCCTCGAGATGAGCCTAGCCAAGGCAACAGCCGAGGCGCTAGCAGTCGCTAGGGAGGCCAGCCTACCACTACCAGGGCTCATAGAGGAGGCGGTCAAGGCCGCGGTTGCCAGGGAGTTGGCCATAGCTGCGGCGCTAGGCGACAAGGCCGCCGAGCTAGGCCTGGAGGTGCCGAGGACCGAGGAGAAGCCGAGGGAGGAGCCCGAGAAGGAGGAGGCCAAAGAGGAAGAGGGAGAGGAGGAGAAGGAGGAAGGGGAGGGCGAGGTAGACATAGGGGAGGGCCTGAGCGGCCTCTTCGGCTTCTAGCCCTCCCTCACCAGCACAGCAAGCCCCGCGGGGGTCGGGGCGACGCCACCCCTCCACGGGGGCCTCCTCATCATTTCATAGAACCTCTCCGGCGGCCGCGGGAAGTAGGCGTTATGGAACAACGCCACCCCGCCCACGGCCAGCTTCTCCCTCAGTAACTCCAGGATCCTCGGGTACTCATGCTTAGCCACGTCAACGAATGCTAGGCTCAGACCGCCAGCTGGTAGCCTTTCCAGGAACTCGGCGGCCTCGCCGCATACCCACTCAACTCTCACCCTCCTCAGAGGCGCCCTAGCGAAGAGGCGCCTACCCCTCTCGGCTAAGCCGCAGTCGGCCTCCACGGCGTAGAGCCTACATGTTTCCCGGCATCCATCCTCGAGGCCAGCTGCTATCCAGCCTGTGGAGTAGCCTATCCCGGCGCCGAGATCCGCTGCGGCCAGGCCGGGTAGCCTAGAGCCGGCTAAGAGACCGGCGGTGTAGAGCACTAGCCCGTCCTCCCTGTCTATGCTGGGTATACCCAGCCTCTTACTCTCGAGGCCCACTTGCTCTATGAAGCGTGCCAGCGGCTCCAACCTACAGGCCACCCCCTAGAGTTACGTTTGGATACAGCTAATGTTATGTTCCTCAATTTGTATCCTTGTAGTGGGGTTCCACACTATTCATAGATGGAAAAAGGTTTTAAGGTCAGCATACAGTGGGAGGCAGGAGCACCGGTTTCGGGTGGGCTCAGGCATGGCTAGCGCTAAGGTATGGGCGTCAGTTATTATCGTGATACTAATCATCGTTGGCGTGGCAGCCTATTACTACGCAGCAAAAGGTGGAGGCGGAGCAACCACGACGACACCCGCCACTACCGCTACTACCCCGGCAGCCACAAGTAGCCCGACAACGACGGCTCCAGCCGCCACCTCCACCTCAACGACGACTTCAGCTGGAGCCGCCACGGGTAGGATAACGTACGGCAAGATAGGGCTCGTATCGCCGCTGATGGGCCACCTGGCGTCATTCGGCGAAGCCAACAAGGCGGCCGTGCTCCTGGCCGCTCATGACTTCAATGAGTATCTAGCGAAGAAGGGCGAGAACTGGAGGATAAAGGTGATAGTAGTAGACACCATGACCGACCCCGCCACGGCTAGGGCCAGGTTCGACGCTCTCTACAGCCAGGGTATCAGGTTCTTCATAGGCCCTATGAGCAGCGCCGAGCTATCCAAGATAGTGAGCCTTATACACCAGGGTTACAAGGCAGTCGTGATAAGCCAGTCAAGCACGGCCCCCAGCCTGGCCCTGAAGGACACGGTCTTCAGATTCCCACCGCCAGACGAGTTCCAGGGTAAGGTGCTCTCGGTCCTCTACCAGCACGACGGGGTAAAGTATATCATAATAGTATATAGGAACGACGACTGGGGCAGGGGCCTCTCAGGCTACGTGAAGCAGTACTTCACCAAGGCCGGCGGCACGGTCTACGACATGATACCCTACGACCCCAAGGCTGCTAACTTCGATAACATAGTAGAGCAGGCTAGGACGGACGTGCAGCAGCTCATCAACAAGGGTGTGAAGCCCAGCGAGATAGGCATAGAGCTGATATCATTCGAGGAGGCCGCAAAGATACTCGAGACAGCAAGCAACTATGACATACTGAAGAAGGTCCACTGGTACGGCAGTGACGGCACTGCCCTAAGCCAGGCAGTACTACAGAGCCCCATCGCCGCCAAGTTCGCGGCCGAGGTAGTGTGGAAGAACACCATAACATTCTCCATTACAAACAAGACTAGCAAGGTCTTCTGCACCCTAAAGAAGGAGCTAGGCTACACCCCCGACCCCTACAGCCTGATAGCCTATGATGCCGTATGGGTGATGGGTCTAGCTATAGAGAAGGCTGGAGGCCCCAAGGCCAGCGTTGACGCTGTCGCATCGGCTATACCCCAAGTACTCAAGACCTACGAGGGCGTGACGGGTAAGATAATACTCAACCAGTACGGCGACAGGGCAGGCTCCGACTACGGTATATTCACGATTGTCAAGACGCCCAACGGGTATCAGTGGAAGATCATAGAGCTATACAAGTACCTCGAGAACAAGATCGTCGAGGTGAAGACCAACCCGCTCTCGTGCAAGTAGCATCTCCTACCATGCCAGGGGGTTTCCACCCCCATCCTCTTTTCTCTGTGTTTTTAGGCTTCAAGCCCCCAGTAGTGGGGTTTAATACCCGTGGGTCCGAGGCCTACTGGCTAGGGGGCTGGGTGAGATGGACTACATACTAGAGGCGCACGATCTGGTGAAGAAGTTCGGCGAGCTACGGGCTCTCGACGGTGTCACAATAAGGGTGCCGCGGGGCATGGTGACCCTGCTGATAGGGCCGAACGGTAGCGGTAAGACTACCTTCATCAACACGGTGAGCGGCGTCTACAAGCCTGACGAGGGCCGCGTTATTTTTGATGGGGAGGACATCACGGACCTGCCGCCCCACGAGAGGTTCCGGAGGGGCCTGGTCAGGTCATTCCAGGTGCCTAGGCTCTTCACCGGCCTGACGGTGCTCGAGAACACGGCCTTCGCCCGCTATGGCAACCCTGGCGAGGGCGTGATAAGCGGGATACTAAAGAAGATCTGGCTGGGCTTCGAGACCCAGACCGTTAGGAAGGCTGTAAGGCTAATCTCATTCACTAAGCTGAGGCACCTCTGGGACAAGAGGCCCGGCGAGCTGAGCGGCGGCCAGATGAAACTGCTCGAGGTCTCCAGGGTAATGATGCCGGACCAGCCCAAGCTAGTCCTCATGGACGAGCCTACCTCAGGGGTCTTCCCCTCCCTGGCACACGAGATATTCAGGTACATCAGGAGGCTCAGGGAGGAGTACGGGATGACTTTCCTCATTGTGGAGCATAGGCTAGACATAGCAGTTGAGTATGCAGATTATGCTTACGCCATGGCCTACGGGAAGGTTGTGGCTGAGGGCAAGCCCCGTGAGGTTCTCGAGAACCCGAAGGTGATTGAGAGCTACCTCGGGGGGTGATGGGGTGTGAGCGAGGCCCCCATGATTGAGGTCCGGGAGTTAAACGCGGGTTATGGGAGGTTCCACATACTCTTCGATGTATCCCTCGAGGTCGAGCCTCGAGAGATATTCATAATAGTGGGCCCTAACGGCAGTGGTAAGAGCACCCTCCTCAAGACGCTCTTTGGCCTTACCAAGGTGTACTCTGGCAGCGTGAAGCTCGAGGGCAGGGACATAACGAGGATCCCGCCCCACGCCCGAGCCAAGCTGGGGATGGCTTACCTGCCGCAGGTGGGCAACGTCTTCGCCGAGCTAACTGTCGCGGAGAACCTCAAGATGGCAGGCTACACCCTCGAGGCGAGCGAGCTGGAGGAGAGGATAAGGGATGTGCTAGAGGTCTTCCCGTTCCTGAAGCAGAAGCTCAACGCCAAGGCCAAGACCCTCAGCGGCGGCCAGAGGCAGCTACTAGCGATGGCAATGGCCCTCATTAGGGAGCCGAAGGTCTTCATGTTCGACGAGCCCACAGCAGGCCTTGCGCCGAAGGCTGCGAAGGAGATAGTGGACAAGATGTTATGGCTCCGCAAGGAGAAGGGTAAGACCATAGTACTCGTAGAACAGAACGCCAAGCTAGCCCTCGAGATTGGAGACAGGGCGATCCTACTAGTCTCAGGGAGGGTTGCCTACAGGGGCAAGGCCTCAGAGCTGCTTGCAGACAAGGAGCTCGGCAAGAAGTACCTCGGCCTCAAGGGGTGATCGCTTGAGCATACTACCAAGCCTCCCCTACACGCTAGACGCCCTGGCATACGCCTCGGCCATAGGCCTCCTGAGCATGGGCCTCTCCCTGACCTACGCTACCACCAAGGTCCCCAATTTCGCCCAGGCCTCCATAGCAATGTTTGGAGCCGTCACTCTGCTCCTGCTCATAG
>JALWEW010000111.1 GCA_027039295.1 Acidilobaceae archaeon | reverse complement strand
CATCTGGGCTGAGCTGGGGTTCACGGGCCTCCTCGAGGAGAGGGGCCAGGCTTATGCCGCCCCCGATATGCCCTACGGCCGGGCCACGGGGTGCACGAGGCGCACGAGGAGCGTTGACGTGAGCATAGCCATAGCCAGGGATGCCCTCAGGCTAGCCGGCGCCTCGAGGCCCGCCGTGGCTTTCGCCGCTAGCATGGGGGGCCGCTATGCTGTATACCTAGCCTCAGCTGGGCTCGTCGACGCCCTGCTCCTGGCGGCGCCCGCTCTGGGCAGGGATGAGAGGGCGTGGAGTCTCCTGAGGGGCCTCAGGCCCCGGTGGGCTGTCGTGGCGTGGGGCACCCGCGACAGGGTCGTCGCCAAGAGGGAGGCCGAGGAGGTAGCTGAGAGGCTAGGGGCCCGCCTCGTCGTTGTTGAGGGGGCAGGCCACGCTGCCTACAGGGACAAGCCCGAGCTCTTCAGGGACCTACTCCTCGAGGCGATCGGGGCGGCTACCAGCGGATGACCACTAGGGCTATGACCGCCGCGGCGGATGCCACCACCAAGAGCCTCACGACGGGGCTCCATTCAGCTAGTATGACAAGCCAGCCCACCAGCGGCACCCTCAGCCACACCTTGCCCAGGATGGCGCTCGGCGGGACTAGGTATGGGTCGGGGGCGTCGTTGGCGTCGCCCTTGGTGACCACGGAGCCATTCTGGTAGGCCTCGACCACCCTATGCGTTATGAAGGCGTTCCCCATCTTGTAGGTAACCACATCGCCTACCTGGGGGCTTGATGATATGTGCCTGAGAACCACGACATCACCGGGGTTTATGCTCGGCTTCATGCTGCCGGTCACTACGACCAAGGGCTTCCAGACCATTACGCCAGCGGCCCCTAGAGCCACGAGGGCTACAGCGAGGCCTACCACGGCCCATAGGAGAGGGCTCCTCCATATCTTCCTAACCTTCATGCGGCCAGCCTCCCCGTTACCAGCCTCGCCGGCGTCCGGTGCGGGTTCTGGGGAGTCCTCAACCCCGAGCTTCACCGGCTTCCGGGCCGGGTGGAAGAGGTTGACCGTCAGGTACGCCGCATAGAGGCCCGCGACGCTGGCGACGGCCACGCCTATCGAGCCCATGGCCACCATGACGGGCAGCGCTCCCATCACTATTAGGAACGAAGCCGTGACGGTATAGCTCTCGAGCATGGAGCCTTTCTCATATGTGTAGAGCCCTACGAAGCCCAAGGCTATGCCCACAATGAGGTAGCTAGTCACGCTTACCAGGGCCTGGGGGCCCCAGGAGCTCTGAGCCGCCAAGAGAACCCCAGGGTTGAGGGCTGCGAGCCCCACTGGGACCGCTGCGAGGTAGGCGTAATCGCCTAGCCCCGAGGAGGCCGTGAAGGCTAGAGCCGCTGGCACTGCTATGAGTGCGTAGATTAGCCCCGAGAGGAGGGCGCCCAGGGGGCCCCTGACGGGTGAGACCCTGAAACCAACAACCAGCTCCATTAAGAGGTAGAACGCTGCAACGGCGAGCCCCGGCATAAGCGCTCTGACTAAGGTAACTCTGCTGGTGGCACCCCTCAAGCCTAGAATGCCTATACCGCCTAGGATCCTCGCGGCGTCCACCAGGGCAGCCACGGCTAGCAGGGCTTCGAGGGCTATCAATCCGGCATAATACCACGCGGGGGACGCCGCTAGGCCTGCTTTCACGAGTAAACGCGGCAGGGCTAGGTAGTCGATAACGAGTATTGAGAGGAGTATTGCGTACAGGCCCAAGGCCGCCCTGGGGGACTTCACACTCACTCAACCATCACCATAAATATAAGTATATAAATAAAAATATATTATAAAAAGAGGTTATGGGAGGGCCTGGGTGGCGACATAGTGTATCGTGAAGGCTGGGTGGCACGCTATTCCCATTAGTTCCTCGTGCTGTTCTAGTGCATCGCTTATGCCTATCCATACGAAGATTGCGCTCTTCTCCCCTGGCATTATTATGTTATCACTGTCATATTGGAGTATGGTCGTCGAACTCACTGGTAGCTTTAGTATCTGACCGCTGGCCATAATGTCCTCCAGGGAGAGCGCCGTAGCCGGGCTCCCGTGGTTGGCTATCCACCAGCTAACGGGATGCGTGAAGGGATCGGTCCATCCGTTGCTGACGTTGCTGGGGTCGCTATAGGTTCCGATGTCCATCTGTGAGTTGTAGTATGGGGCGTCGTAGGCCGGGTTTAGTAGTATGTAGTCTAGTAGCTCGCTGTTATCGCAGCTGCCACTCGGCGCGGCCTCGACCCAGAAGGTCACGTGCACCGGCACGGTGCCCTCGTTCTTGACGGTCAGTAGGAACGTACCGTAGGATAGTGGGTATGCATTGTCTAGATTCACGTCCACGAGACCCGTATCCCTGCCGTTGCCATTGTCCCTGACAGCTACGGAGAAGCTCATGACGTGGTTCGTGTTCCAGCTAAGGGCCGTAGGGTTCAGATCCCAGACGAGAGTGCCCATGCTGGCGCTACCGGAGAGATCCACCCTATCGGTCCAGTGCGCTAGGCTGAAGCCTAGCCCTGCAACGGCCGCTACTAGCATGACTGCGGCCGTTGCGGCGGCGTAAAAAACCCTTGACTTGGAGTTACTCATCCTCGCCACCTCTTACCACGGAACTCCTACCATCGGAGATGCGGGTAGGGGCCTAGGCCTTGGCTCGCTACTCCGGCGTGGACGCGGGTACTGCCTGTGTCCAGTCGAAGCTGAGCTGGAAGCCGAAGCCCATGCCCATTATGTCCTCGGGCGTGTTGTGGTCAGCGCTGCCGTTGAGGCCTATGCATAGGGTGAAGTACTCGTGCTCTCCGGGTGCCATGTAGAGTATCTGGTATGGGTCGCTTGTGAAGTCGTAGTCAGCCACGTAGTGACCGTCAGTGTCGTAGTTCTGGTGGGCTAGCATGACGCTTAGGTTGCCCACGGTGTCATTGCCGTTGTAGTATAGGGTCACGTTTATGTAGGGGGCGTAGGTTGCCCAGTCGAACTCGCTGCTCGTGATCAGGGTCGTGAAGCTGCTGGCGGGAGTCATAGCAGGTATCGTGCCAGCGTTCTCTATGTCGAACGTTACGCAGGCCTCGTAGCCGGGGTACATGTTGCTGACGTTAACGGTGAGCAGGTCACTCATGCCGCTGTCGTACACGTCATCGCCATCGTTATAGTTTGCCACCGCTGCCTGAATCGAGCCTACGTCGAGTGAGCCCTCGTTGTCACTAACTCCCTCGTAGCTCATCTTCATGTTAAACGTCCCAAGGGACACGCTGCCCCGCACGTCAACCTGGTCATCCCAGTGTGCCAGGCTAAGCCCGGTGAGGGCTATAGCCAGCAGGGGGATGACCGCGGCGAGGACCGCTATTTTCTTTGGGTTCACACTTCGCACCTCATTCCTCTACCCTTTACAGGGTCGGGTAACAGAGTGGCACGGATAGGTTAAATAGTAAATGAATATTTAATATATCTCTATTGGGCGTTTCTCTCGACCGGAGATAGGCTCCCTAGGTTTGAGCATACCCCGCAAAGGGATGACTCCTCCGAAAGTGGTTTCAGTACGATTCATCTATTTAATATATTAGACCCTATCCGCGCCCCTCTCCTCGGGGTTTCGAGAGGTGAATATCCAAACAGAGAACATGCATGCCCCGGAGGCGCTCCGCCATGGCGGCGCACTGGCTTTTACCTAGCGATAGCGAGGACCACAGGCTCCGGGGCCGTGCCTACCGCAGCGAGGCTGACATACTCTCGTTGATGCTCCGCATACTCGAGGCACTAGAGGGGAGGCCCCTACGCAAGACTAGGTTGATACAATATGCTAACCTGAACACTAAGAGCTTCGCCAAGTACGCTAGCGTCCTCGAGGGCGGGGGACTCGTCAGCGTCTCAGGTAGGGGCTACAGGATAACGAGCAGGGGGAGACTAACGCTTCGCATTACCGAGACCCTAACGGGCCTCATCACTCCCCCCGAGGCCGAGGAATCATTCGCAGCCGTAGTCTCCAGGTTCTGCGCGGTCGCGGATGAGGCAGGCACCCCTTGCAGGGTTAATGAAGGCCTCTTCGACGCCCTCATCAAGAGGAACGGCAGAAGCGTTGGTGTACACTTCAGTAACTGTAGGACAAGCGATGCACCCAGGATCATTGGAGCAATACTCGAGGCACACAGCCCCGAGAACGTGGATGTCGCCGTCGTCTGCCTTGGTAGTAAGAGAAGTGGGGCCAACAGGGTCGGGGACTTAGAGAGGACGAGGCTCTACACGATCCCAGCCGCAACAAGGGAAGAGCTGAGGAGCCTACTAGACAGGATGGCAGGCGAGAGCCAACCATTAAAACCCTAGCCCGACATCACACCCAGCGGCTGGGGCCCGGAGCGACCCCCTCCAGCGGGGATGAGCATGCCCAGCAATAGGCGGGCCGTGGCCCGGGTAGCTCAGCTGGTAGAGCGCCGGGCTGTGGACCCGGAGGTCCCGGGTTCAAATCCCGGCCCGGGCCCCACTACAACGCCTCATTCCCCTAGGAACCGGGTGTGAGACGCTAGGAGCCTCAACTACCATGGAGGTAGCCAGCTCTTACCCGGTATGAAGCGCCCCCTAATGGGTATGGAGTGGCCGCAGTGGGGGCACCTGTATTTGCCACCGCTGTAGTCGAGGTTCCAGTAGACTACCCTGTAGCGTTTCCTCGCTATTAGCACGCGGCCACACTTGGGGCACCTCGTCACCTCTAGCCCTGGATCGCCAACGTTGCCCACGTACACGTAGTTTATGCCGGTCTTCCTGGCCTTCCCTGCTATGTCTAGTAGCAGCTCTAGCCTGGTCGGGGGCTGGCGCCATCGGTGGGCTGGGTAGTAGCGGTTGACGTGTAGGGGCACGTCTTCTCCGAGTGCGTCTAGGTGCTTCTCTATTATCCAGTCGGCGCATTCCTCGTTATAGCCCGTGACCACGAGGTATACCATCTCTACGTGGCCGCCTAGGTCGAGGATCCTCCTCGCGTTCCTATAGATGACCTGGTGATCCACGCCTGGCAGTACCCTGGGGTGTCTCCTGGATGCCTGGGGGCATCCCTTGACGTCTATCGACCAGCCATCATAGCCTGCCTCCACCAGGGCCTCCACGGCCTTGAGTGTGAAGTACCCGTTCGTGACAAGCGTCGCATAGAGCCCCCTTCTCCTCGCCTCTAACCCCACGTCTATTAGGTAGTCGAAGAGCGTTGCCGGCTCGTTGAAGCTCGCGCAGACGCCCTCATCGCCAGCCCTAACGGCTGCCTCTACTAGCTCCTGGGGGCTAACTCTATGCTCGTAGAGGGGCCTCCTGACCCAGCTCAGCTCGTGGTTCTGGCACCAGGGGCATAGGAAGTTGCACCCCCAACCCGAGAAGGTGAGGGCCGTGCTGTTTGGCCAGTAGTGGAAGAGGGGCTTGATCTCTATGGGCCTACTCTCCACGGCGCTCAGGAGGCCCCAATACTCGTGGACGAGCCTGCCGCCCCTATTAGAGTATGCGCCGCAGAAGCCCCTGCGCCCAGGGGCTATGAGGCACCTCCTCTCGCAGACCAGGCACCTCACCAGGCCCCTCCCGGCGGCCTCCTGGAGCCTGGCAGGCCTAGCCCCCCTCAGGGCCTGCCTGCACCCTCGCCGCGCTGGTGGTGGGGCCTCCTAATACATGGGCGCCCACGCTTGAGGCCGCGTGCGCCAAGCATGCCCTGATGCCCTGCCTGGGCACTAGCTCGGGGCACCTCTCAATAGTGAAGCCCGCCCTCCCCTCTAGGTAGTCCTCGAGTGGCCTCGGGTCCTCCCTAACCCTGTTCTCGAGGAGCACGCACCTCGGCCCTGCGTACCTGAATATGGCTGGCTCAACCCCTCTGAGGATCCCGAGGACCCTCCAGGCCACGAGCCTTATCTCGGCCTGGGCCCTAGCGCAGGTCCTGAGGGGTATGAAGCTCTCGAGCAGCTCCCTAGCGTTCATCGTGAATACTATCCTGCTCCTAGCCGACTGCGGGAGGAGGTAGCGGGCCTCCTCCATGGGCACGCCGCTAGCTTGGAGCCTATAGTACTCCGAGGCCGCCTCGAGGAGGCCGCTGGCATAGGAGGCCAGGGCCCCACCCGTGACGGCCTGGGGGAACACGAATGCCTCCCGAGCAGCCTCGACCGCCCACCCCTCACCCGCAGCGGCAGCCTCCGCGGCCCCCGCGAGGGCCCTAGCGTAGCACTCCATAGCACCGCGGGCCCTCCGGGAGGCCGGGCAGTCGAGGCCCAGCGCCTCCGCGGCCCTCAGCGCTGCCGCCCTGATGTAGCCGTCAGTGTACCTCATGCTCTGCTGTGTGTAGCTGGCGAGCCTGTGGCGGACGAGCTGATGCGTGCAAACTCTGCTGCACCCCTCTACCAGGAAGGTGTAGCTCGCATGCTCGAGGGGCGAGCCGTGCGACCTCCTGACGAGCTCCCAGGCCCACCTGGCAACCTCTTCCTCGCCCATGGAGAGGAGGTCATCTATCGGCTTCCTTGAGAGGCTCACCCTGGCGGCGGCCGCTACGAGGAGGGCTGCCCCCGGTGTCGCTGCTAGGAGCTTCACGTTTATCCTATCCAACCCCGCCCCCCAGGGGTGGTGGCTCGCTGGCCTCGTGTTTGGGACTAGGCCCGGTAATACCGGTTAGACGAGGCGCTTGGCTAGCCTGTGGAAGAACCTCCTGTAGGTGGCGCCTGTGATGGCCGCACGGCCAGCTTGGTCGAGTAGCATTGCGAGCCAGGCGCCGAGAACGCAGCTCGATGGGGGCAGGCGGGACGCTAGGATGCCCGCTGGCACTACTCGGAGAGCGTAGAGGCCAGCTAGGTTTATCGCCGTGGGCACTAGCGTATTGCCAGCCCCCCTGATCGCTAGGGATAGAGATGTAGCCAGGGCGTAGGGGGGCTCGCTGGCGGCCGCTATCACGAGGTACATGGCTGCCAGCCTCCTCACCGCGGGGTCTCGGGTGAAAGCCCTCGGCAGGATCCCCGCTGTGGCTACTAAGAGGAGTGCGACCCCGACGCCGGCTAGGGCGTCGAGCAGGGCTACCTCAACCCCGGCCCTACGGGCCTCCTCCGGCCTCCCGGCCCCCATCTCCTGGCCCGCGAGGGTGGCTGCTGACTCCCCTATGGAGTAGAGCGGCAGGTAGGCTATCGACTCTATCCTAACGCCTATAGTGTGGGCCGCCAGGGCCGCGTCTCCACACCTGGCCACGACCCCCAGGTAAGCCAGGTTACCGCCGACGAATGCGAGCCTCTCGAGCAGCACCGGCAGGCCGACGAGAGCCATCCTAACCGCTAGCCCCGAGGGCCTGGACGGCCTGACAGGGTAGCCTAGGCTCCGCGGGGCCTGGACGGCCAAGTGCGCCATGTAGATCATTGAGGCCACAGCGCTCGCCAGGGCCGCCCCCACGACTCCCAGCCTAGGCGCCCCCGCTAAGCCGTAGATGAGCACGGGATCCAACACGGCGTTCGCCGCTGACGAGGAGGCCGTGGCCCAGAGCACGGGCCTGGTCACGCCGGCTCCCCGATAGGAGGCGTCGAGCGCTATGCCCGCGTAGAGGAAGGGTAGGCCTAGAAGCCTGTACCTGAAGTACTCCACGGCCAGGGCCTTGGCCGCCTCCGAGACTCGAGGCCCCGCCACTAGGCCCACGAGGCCCGGGGAATACTCCCAGGCCAGCGCTGCTATGGGC
>JALWEW010000110.1 GCA_027039295.1 Acidilobaceae archaeon | reverse complement strand
GGGCTAGGGGCGTCCTCGCAGCCTCCTCGAGGGGGTCCCCTCCATGGGCCCCCCCTGCGTCTCCCAGCGCCCCGGGCACTGGCTTTGGTGCACCCCCCTGCATGCCCCTACCCTGTGCGAGGGGGGTATTTATAGGGATTGCCATGAGTCTGGAGGGTTCGGTGACATGCAGAACACGTGGAGCCCAGTTATAGGGCCCGCTGTCCCTAGGATGCTCCGCGGCTAAGCCCTAGCTGGTGCTATGGCTACCCCCTGCGGCTTGCGGGGATTGAAGCGTATTGGTGTGACTTAGGCGGTTTAACATGCAGTGGGGGTCGCCTTGACTACTAGGAGGTCAGTGAGGGTTGCCGTGGTTCATAACTCGCTCTCGCCGACGGGTGGTGCTGAGAGGGTCTGCGTAAGCGTTATTGAGGCGCTCAAGGAGAGGGGCTACTACGTGGCGCTGGCTACGGTTGAACCCACTGACTGGGTGAAGGTGGAGAAGGCCTGGGGCAGGATCGCTAGACCCGATGAGGAGGTTAGACTTCTCCCCTTCAGGGTTAACGCCCTGGCTATATACATGCGCCTCGCTTCCTCGGCGCTAATCCCGAGGCTGAGGGGGAGGTACGATATAATAATTAATACCCACGGAGACATGCTAGTCCTCGACGCCGATATAACTTATATGCATTTCCCGATAGTAGCTGTGTGGGAGGATTCCTATAGTAAGTATGCTAGGGGTTTCTGGAGGCTCTACTTCGCTCCGTACTACTCTATACAGAAGAGTAGGATGAGGAGGAGGACTAACACTATATTACTGACTAACTCTAGGTTCTCCGCTGCGTTCATACGAAGGACCCTGGGACGGAGGGCGCTCGTAGTCTACCCACCGGTCGAGCTGAGGTTCACCCCTAAGGAGGTCGAGTCCTCGAGGAGGAAGGACATGGTAGTCTCCATAGGCAGGTTCACGTTGGAGAAGAGGCACGAGGTTGTGGTTGAGATAGCTAGTAGGCTTCCCGAGTACGAGTTCCACATAGCGGGCTCCACGCCTACTAGGGTCTCAGTCGAGTACTACAACAGAATAAGAGGTATGGTTGAGGAGAGGGGCCTGAGGAACGTCCACCTCCACCCCAACATTCCACAGCGGAGGCTGGAGGAGCTGCTCCTCAAAGCCAAGGTCTACCTTCATGCTATGCCTAACGAGCACTTCGGCATAGCGGTCGTTGAGGGCATGAACGCCGGGCTAGTGCCGGTGGTCTACAAGTCCGGGGGGCCCTGGTTCGACATAGTGGAGAGGGGGAGATACGGCCTGGGATACAGCAGCGTGGAGGAGGCAGTAGAGAAGATACGCTACGCAATGCGGAACTACGAGCGCCTCCACAGGCTAGCCTATAGGAGGTCCCTAGCCTTCTCGAAGGAGAGGTTCAAGGAGAGGATAACACGCATAGTAGACGGGTACGCCGAGTACCTAGCGCGCCACGGGCTCCTAAGGGCAGGCTAAGCAGCCTCGGCGGGCCCTCGAGGGCCCCTTATAGGGGCTGGCCCCCGGCTAGTGGCGGGCCTAGGGCCTCCATGGGGTGCCGGGTAGCGATTATCGTGCTCACTATGAACTCCGAGGCGACGGTAGGGTACAGCCTGGAGTCGGCGCTGGCCCAAGAGGGTATGGAGCCCTTCTTCATAGTAATTAACTGGAGAGCAGCAATGGGACTCCCGACATCGTGAGTGAGACCCTCGAAGAGTGGGGGGATAGACCATGCAGTAGAGGCCTACAAGAGCAACATTCCTCAGACTAGGAACAGGGATATGGAGATAGACTTAGAGGCGGGGGCTTCGACTACGCCTTCCTCCTCGACTCCAACGTCATACTACTGGCGAGGGGCCTAATCTGCACGCTCGCCCGGGCCAGCCGGGGCAAGGAGATAGTCCACGCCCCATACGAGTCCCGCTACTACCAGTCAAGGACCCAGCTTGAGGGGGACGCCCGCTCCCTCCTGGAGAGAGCCCGCAAGGCCAGAATAGGCGAGCCCCGGGTCTCCAAGCTCAAGTGGCCGCCACTAGGGGCGACCCTCATACCCTCCGGGTAGCCTCGGCGAGCTGCGGCTGAGTGAGGACATGGCGTGCTGTGAGGACGCCGAGCTGGGCCTCAAGGCGTGGTACCAAGGCATACCAGTCCTCGAGGCCCGGCTCCCAGGTGGCTGGCACCCGGCCGTAGACCTCAACTTGGGCCCCTACTCTGGCGTCTACAGGAGGGCCCTCCTCAGGGAGTACCTCTCAAGGCTAGCCTACAAGTCCCTGGTCCACGAGGTCTGGAGCCTATACGACAGCTCGATCCTCAGCACGATACTCAGGGCCCTCCGGAGGAGGCGGAGGAGCACCTATCACCTGGCCTCGGACCTCCTGGCGGCGGCCCTCATAGGCCTAGGGGCCGTGAAGCCCCTACTAGCGGCCCTGGGACTCGCCATACCGCTAGCCCAGGCCGCCTCGAGGCTGCCCCGCGAGGGCTACAGCCTGCGGAGGGCCCCTCTACAACTATGTCAAGTTCAACCTCTATGGGACCGGGAGCCTGCTGCTAATGCTGCCAGCGTACCTCAGGTACAGGGAGGTAGTGGAGAGGGCCTACAGGAACTACGAGGCCTACAAGGCCTAGGATCCCCGGCGGGCCCGAGCTGCCTTGGCTTGGATGCTCTTCTCCTCGTCCCGCGAGTGGAGGAGCAGGAGAGCCCTAAGGCCGGGCCTGCGGTTCGCCAGCAGGCGGCCCCCCGCTAGGATCGCCGCCCTGAGGCCTGGCGGGGCGTACTCTAGCACAACCACGTCGACGGCCTTCCGGAGGCCCAGCCTGGAGCGTACCGCCGCCTCGAGCAGGTCCCTCAGCTCGCCAGCGTAGCAGGGCCACTCCTCTGGGAATACATGGTAGCCCGTGTAGACGGCAACGTCTATGTCCCTCACGGGCTTCCCCTCCACAAGGATCCCCCCGAAGGCGAACGCCAATAGGACCTCGCCCCTACGCTCGAGGACCTCCCTGATGGCCTCCAGCGCCTCCCTCCTCTGCCCCCGGGAGAGATGGGTGCTCCTCCTCTTAGCCTCCTCGACCTTCGAGAGCCTCGCTAAGCCTCTCAAGCTCCTCCAAGGCCCTCTGGGCGACCCCGAGGCCTTTACTCGTTTCCCGGTAGACTCTCTCATCGTCAACCCTCCAGTGTCGATGCACCAGCATGTTGCGCAGCGAAGCCAGCCTTGCAAGCTCGCTGGCGGTAGAGTAGGAGAGCATGCCCTTCTCCCCCGCTAGTAGCACCGCATCCCCCTACGACTCTGGGGCTACACCATAAACGGACTCTAGGGCGAGGACTATAGCGTCCACCACTGACTCGACGAAGAGTATGAGGGCGTAACGCAACGCGAAGCGCGCCTCGGGGCTCCGCATGAAATCCTCGAGGCTCATACCACCGACTATGCGCTCCGCGACCTCGAGCGCCTCACACGCCTCGCAACAGGAAAGCCTCCGTACTGCCGCTTGTTCACTCCGCTCAAGCTGTTGGCCCCGGGAGTTAAGCTATCGGAAACCTTCTCGAGATCCCGACTATCCCGGGGGGTTAGAGGTAGCCTAGGCTCCTGAGCCTCTCCTTGACCTTCTCCTCGTCCTCCTGGGTGAGGCCTGCCTCCTCCTCGCCGGAGAGGACTTCCTGGAGGAGGAACTCGACTAGCTCGTCGACGCTCTTGAAGCCCCCTGTCTCCTCTATGAACTCGCGGGCCTTCTCGTAGAGGTCCCGGCTTATCCTGACCTCGACCTTGTCACCCGCCAAGGTCTACGTGCACCCCCAGGCTAGCCCTCCTCCTTGCTGAATATAAGCTGTTCCAGGTGTGCCTTGATGTACTCTATGGGCATTACGCCTCTTTCGCCGCGCTCGAGGGTGCCCTCGGGGTCGTAGACCGCGTAGACCCCGTGCCAGTCGTGGACCGCGTCGTCGGGGCCTCTATCGTTCTCCTCTAGGTAGTTCGCGGGCCAGCCGAGGGTTCCGGCGGGTCTCCAGTTGAGGTCATCCAGGTAGAGCATGAGGTCTGGTGGGTCGCCGTTGACCTCCGGGTATAGCTCGCTGGGCCTGTAGGCCTTGTTGGCCCACTCCTCCCCTCGGGGCCCCCTTATGGACTCTAGGTCTCGCCTGAGCATCTCAAGGGTTTCCTCGTAGTAGCGTGGCTCCACGACGCCGTGCTTCTCGCGGCCCTTGAGGTTCACGAATACCCTACTATAGTAGCCGCCCCACGCCCAGGCTATGGTGCCCTGCCAGTCAACCATGTCCTCCCCGAGGTCCGTGCCCGGCTTGAGGCTCGAGGGGTCAACCCTGAGCTTGAGGTAGCCCTGCTCCGCGAGCCACTGGTTTATGGTGAAGGCGCCCCTCATCGCCTTTATGCCGTGGTCGCTCGCCACCACCAGTACCGTGTCCTTGGGGAGCCGGGGGTGGAGGCGCTCGAGCCACTCGTCTATCCTCCTGTAGACCTCGGGTATCACGCGGCTATAGCGGGGGTGCTCCTCGTAGCGTGGGTGCTCGGGGTCGAAGTACCTCCAGAAGGCGTGGTGCGCCCTGTCAACGCTTATCTCCACGTAGAAGAATGCATCCCACTTCTTCCTCGTAGCCAGGTACTCAACCTGCCTCAGGTGGTTGTCGAGCATCCTAAGCAGGTCCCTAGCCACCCGGTCCTTGTCCTCGCTCCGGTAGACTATGTCGAAGATAGTGGGCCCCGTCAAGGCCTCCAACTCCCTCCTGAGCCACGGGGGGAAAGTGTAGGGCTTCTCCGGCCCCGGGGTGGTGAAGTCCGTGACCATGAACCCATGGAGCGGCCTGGGAGGATAGGTGGGGGGCACACCGTAGACCCCAACCCTCAGGCCCCTCCTCGAGGCCTCGTCCCATATAGTGGGGGCCTTGATGTAACCGCTATTCACAATGTAGTAGCCGAACTCCCCGGGGCGGCGGTGCCTGAACCCGTAGACCCCCAGCTCCCCCGGCGTCTTACCCGTGAACATGACCATCCAGGCCGGCACGGTTATCGGGGGGTGGCAGGTCCTCATTACCCACCTGGCCCCCTCCCTCACGAGGCCCCTGAGGTACTGGAAAGCCCCGCCGTCGAGGCCCTCGTAGAGGACCCGGGGCGGCAGCGAGTCGAGGCCCAGGAAGAACAGCCTCCGAGGCAATGCCATGGGCACCCCAGCGTGTAGGCGCAATCAGGGGCTATCCTCCTTTTATCCTCTTGAGGAGCCGCGGCCTTCTCAGCCTCGCCGTGTAGAGGAGGAACCTCACCGCCTCCCTCCTGAGCGCCTCCCTCTCCCCCTCGCCTAGGGGCCCCCTATAGGAGACTGCCTCCTCGAGGCTCCACGAGGCAACGTCGAAGACGCCCTTGTAGTATCTGTGGTAGACGGCTATGCGGTGGCGCTCGTATCTCTCCTTTAGGGCCGCTAGCTCCTCGGGGGTTAGGTAAGGGCTGAAGTCCCAGATGAGCCCGTAGGACTCGGCGTACACGGTCTCCTCGTAGAGCCTCCGCGGCCAGCCCGGCTCGCCCTGGAGTATGAGATCCACGACGTCCCTCAGGCGCGTCAGGCTAAGCCACCTACCCTCCGGGGCACTGGCTGATGCGGGCTCCATCCAGTCGGGGTACCTTACTAGGAACGGAACTAGGAGCAGCTCGTCGTCGAGGAACACGCCGTGGTCTATGCGCCCCCTCTCTCCGAGGAGCTGGCCGTGGTCGCTCGTCACTATTACGAGGCTGCTCGAGAGCACTCCCCGGCGCTCCAGATGTTCCAGGGCCTCGGCCAGCTTGTCAGCCACGTACCTCACGTGCTCCGGGTACCTCTCCCTCCAGAGCCTCACAAGCTCCGGGGGAGGGTTGCCAGTGCTCAAAGCCTTGGCGCCGACGGCCTCGTTGTCAAGGCTACTGTACGGCTCATGCACCTCCATGAGATTAACGAAGACGAAGTGTGGCTCCCCGCTCTCTAGGATCCTCGCAAGCCTTGGGAGAAGGACAGAGCACCCCTTCTCGCGGGGCCAACCCCTCCTCCTGGCCCGCCATAGCCAGAGGATGCGGTAAAGCTTGTCTAGGGGTAGCTTAAACGCTATCGTCGCATGCCCCCTCCCCGCTAGGGCTAGCAGGAGCCTGAGCCCCGAGCTCGGCGAGCCTATCTCCCTCTTCACCCCCCTGATTATATCGATCTCCCGGGCGGACAGGGGCCTCCTAGGATACATCTCATACTCGAACACACAGTCAAAGCCTTCCAAGCCAAGGCGGGGGTGGACTAGGGGGTTCGCCGTCAACAGGCAGGGCTTGAAGCCCCGCTCCCGGAGGCTCCTCGCTAACGCATTCCTCCCACGGTAGGGGACATAGGGGATCTTCCTATCGCGGGTCTCGTGGGACCCGTGGAGGGAGGGGTAGAGGCCCGTGAACATGGAGGCATGCGATGGCACTGTCCAGGGGGCGGGTGCCACAACGCGGTCGTAAGAGACAAACCCATAGCTCGAGAGGGCTCTCTCGATGGGGCCAGCGTAGTCCTTCCTGAGCGTGTCAACCACTATTACTACGATGTTCCTTATCCTCCCCCCGCCACCCACGCCCACCCTACGCACCTCAGGCCGCGCTGGTCTAGCCCTGCGCCTCGCCCTCCTCTATAAAGGGGTTGGGGTGGCTTAGCACCACCTCGGCTACCTCGGGCCTCATCATGTACTCCGGGGGCTTCTCGCCCCTCCTGATCATCTCCCTTAACTTAGTGCCGCTTATCCTCACCCTGTACTCCTCGGGGTGGGGGCATATCTTCTCGTTGACCATCTGCCCACACTTCCTACAGTAGAAGGCCTCCCTCACGAATAGTGGTGTTATCCCTAGGTCGGGGAACTCGCGGAAGAGATCCCAGGCCTCGTAGGGGCCGTAGTAGTCGCCTACTCCCGCGTGGTCCCTGCCTACTATGAAGTGTGTTGCCCCGAAGTTCTTCCTGACTATAGCGTGGTGTATGGCCTCCCGGGGGCCCGCGTAGCGCATCTCCATCCTGAGGACGCTGAATACCACGGAGTCCCTCGGGTAGTAGTGCTTGATGAGGGCCTTGTAGGCCTCCACTATTACCTCGTCCCTGTAGTCCCCGGGCTTCTTCCAGCCAACGAGGGGGTTGATAAACAGGCCATCCACGAATGTCAGGGCGGCTTTCTGGACGTACTCGTGCCCCATGTGGGGCACGTTCCGGGTCTGGAAGGCCGCTATAGTCCTCCAGCCGCGGGCCTCGAAGAGGACCCTAGTCTCCTTGGGCCAGAGCCTCACGGCCTCGAAGGGCTCGGGGGGCTCGACTAGCAGGTCAACCGGGCCCCCGACGAGGAGCTCGCGCCTAGCCATGACCTTCCTGACACCGGGGTGCCCAGGGTCCCTCGTCTTGAAGACCCTCTCAGCGTACTCGCCCTTGTCCCACCCGTAGACCTCCTCGACCCTCATTAGGGCGAGGGGCCTGCCACCGTAGAACAGGGCTAGGTCATCCCCCTCCCTCACGCCCGCTACCTGGCTAGGGTCCACGTCTAGGACTATGGGTATTGTCCAGGGTATGTCGCTCGAGAGCCTCATATCGTAGAGCACTGATTCGTAGTCCTCCTGGACCAGGAAGCCCTCCAGCGGGCTGTAGACCCCGTGAGCGATGTTGGCTACATCGGAGGCCAGCCCCGCGTCCAACTCCACCCTCGGGAGCTCGAGGGCCTCCTCCAGCAGCCTCTCCCGCCT
>JALWEW010000109.1 GCA_027039295.1 Acidilobaceae archaeon | reverse complement strand
CCCTCGAAGAAGTCCCTGTCTAGGATGAGGCTCCAGAAGAGTAGGTTCTCGAGTCTGAGGCCGTCCTCGAGAGGCCTCCCGACCCCCCTTAGGACAGCCTCCTTGTCTGTCCTAATAGACCCCTGGGGGTACGAGGCTATCCTCTCGGCCAGCTCGCGGGCCCTCTCCATGAGCCTCTCCTTGGGCACGACCTCGTTGACGAGCCCGATCCTGTGGGCCTCCCAGGCGTCTATATCCCTGCCAGTCAGTATCAACTCCATGGCCCTCCCTAGGCCTACTACTCTCCAGAGCCTCTGGGTGCCCCCGTCGCCCAGGCCTATGTTCCACCTCCTATTGAGGACCCCGAACCTAGCGTGCTCGGCGGCTATCCTGATGTCGGCCGCTAGCGCTATCTCGAGTCCGCCCGCGTAGCACATGCCGTTGACGGCGGCTATGATAGGCTTGAAGATGTCCATTCCCCGGGTTAGACCCCCGAAGCCGGGGCCGTAGTAGGCGTTTCTCCTGAACCAGTCTACCCTCCTCGTCTTTATGAAGGAGTCCCACTTCTTCAGGTCGGCTCCCGTGGAGAAGGCCCTATCACCCACCCCCGTTATTATGGCTACGTATGCGTCATCGTCGTCCCTGAACTTCCTCCACGCCTCCGCTAGCCTCGAGTTCGTCTCGGGGTCTATGCAGTTATCCGCATGGGGCCTATTGATGGTGATCGTGACTACATGGCCCCGCTTCTCATATAGAACGGTATCGCCACTCATCAGAACCACTCCAGCCTATGAGTGCTCACGCAAGTAGCCGCCCCCGCACCCGTAAATAAGTGGCGCCCCCGCCTCCCGGCCCGGTCTCCTAGTCTAGGGTGTCCCTCAGGCCTGCGGCGTAGAGTGCTAGTTTCTTACTCTCCTCGTAGTCGTAGGACCTGTATAACTCTATTATGCTCGCCTCTATCGAGCCCTCCGCGTGTATCATCGCCGTCGTGAAGAGGGCGCCGAAGGATGAGATCCACTCGCGGGCCAGCATGAATAGCCTGGCCCTCTCGAGCGCGGTGCCCCGGGCCCCGGCGAGGTACTTCTCGAGGTAGGGCCTTAGTTGGGGGTTCTCGAAGTCCTGCATGCTGGGGGCGGTGGCCGCGAGGCCCCCGGCTACGTCTATGAGGTGCTTCACGACGTTGGTGTACTCCTCGTTGGCCAGGAGCTTCCCCACGTTGGTCATTACTATGTTTGGCATCGCCACCCCCGTCTCGGGGTCCACCTCGCAGTAGTGGGAGGCCGCCACCGCCGTGGCCCTGAGCATCTCCTTGTACCTTATGATGTAGGCCACGTCCCTCCTTATGTGGGATTTGCCGTCGACCCCGTTGTACTCCGCGAGCAGCTTGGCCAGGCCCACGAGGAGGTCGGCCATCGCCGCCCTATAGGATATGGCTGTGAACCTGTGGTACCTGGGGAAGGTCACGGCGAGGGGGCCCGCGAACTGCCACTCCCCCGCCATGAAGACCCTCTCCCAGGGCACGAAGACGTTATCGAATATCGTGAGGGTCTCGTTCTCAACGTTCATCCTCCCCATGACGAAGCTTGGGTCCCTGAGGGCTGACTCCACGGCCTTCATGGGCCTCGAGACGAGCTTGAGGCCCCTAGCGTTGGCTGGGACGGCGAATGCGACGGCGTAGTCCCTGTCCCTCTCGGTCATGGCCCTCGTCGGCAGCACTATGATCTCGTTGGCGGCTATCGACTGCGTGGTGTGGGCCTTAGCCCCCTGGACGTAGATTCCATCCTTAGTCCTCTCCACGATGTGGACGTAGAGGTCCGGGTTGGCCTGCTCGTGGGGCCTCTTGCTGCGGTCCCCCTTGACGTCGGTCTGGGCCACTGCGAGGGCGAGGTCATTCTCGACGACGTACCTATAGTAGTTCATCACCCTCTCATAGTAGCTCGTGCCGAGGGCCTTATCCATACGCCTCGCTATAACCATGAGGGCGAAGAGGGCGTCGGAGCCTATGGCCTTTATAATGTTAAACATGCCCCTCCCGAACCTCGTAGTCTCATATATGAGCTCGAACCTCTCGAGAAGGTCCCCGCTGCCCCGGGGGATCTTGTAGAACCTGCTGATAAGCCCGTACTCGGGGTCCTCGTAGACGAGTAGGTCCCTATACCTGGGATCCCACTGGAGCCTATAGATGTCGGAGGCGTGCCTAACAGCCGCCCCCAGGACCTCGTGGCTCGTTACATCGTCTACCCTCTCCCCCCTATAATAGACCTCCCTCCCATCACGTAGGCTCTCCAGGTACTCCTCAACCCTCCTGAGGCCCACAAACCCACCCCACACCAGTGGACCCCAAGGCAGGGCCTAATACAAGCCAACCCTAGGAGCCACACAACCCCATTACAGGGAGACCCCAATAACCCCCCTCCAGCCAAGCGATAAACCAGCCCGCCACCCACCAGTGAAAGCGCCCCGGTGTGGAGTCTGCCCCGCGCCCAGCCCCCCGGGCGGGGGGCGATGGGCTGGATTGGCCTTGCCGAGGGGCTGGAGGCCGCTTAGC
>JALWEW010000108.1 GCA_027039295.1 Acidilobaceae archaeon | reverse complement strand
GTACCTCGCTAGCCCAGCCACCCACCCACACCTCAGGGGTAACCAGTAGGCCCCGCCCTGCACCTCGGGGTATAAGGGCTCACCCAACGACATAGTAGTGGGTGAAGCCTGGGCCGCAATAACTGAGGGGGAAGAGAAAAGAGGTGAGAGGAGGCCTCGAGTAAGGCCCTAATGGCCCTCTAGGACTGCACCTGTATGCTGCTGTAGATGAGGAACATTAGCGGGCTGACCTGGAGGCTTACCACCTTGCTGGAGGTCACCAGGTACAGCTTGCCCTGGACCAGGGGTATGAATGGCACGTCCTCGGCCAGTATCTGCTGGACCTTCTCGTATATCTGGGCCCTCTGGCTCTGATCCGTCAGGACCTCGGCCTTCTCCAGGAGCTTGTCGACCGTGGCGTTCTTGTAGCCTGTGCCCGTCCACCCGTTAGCCGTTGACATCAGGAATGGCGTGAGGTAGTCGTCTGGGTCCAGGTAGTCTGGGTACCAGCCCAGCAGGCTCAGCATGAACTGGCCGCTTCTCAGCTGGTTGACGAACTGGGCCCACTCGCTGCTCCTAACGGTAACCTCTATCATGCCGGTCTTCTCCCACTCCTGCTTCAGCACTGCCGCCAGCTGGGCCTCGGTGCTACCGTAGTGGGTTGGGG
Organism: Acidilobaceae archaeon; assembly: GCA_027039295.1. Taxonomy (GTDB): domain Archaea; phylum Thermoproteota; class Thermoprotei_A; order Sulfolobales; family Acidilobaceae; genus Calypsonella. The sequence goes on along the minus strand of JALWEW010000108.1, from coordinate 7,220 downwards.
TGTACCATAGGACCACGTGGAGCTTGTGGCTCTCGCTGTAGCCAGCCTCCTGTAGGAGCTTCCTGGCGAGCTGTATGTTGCCGTCGCCGTACTTCTTGAAGGCGTCTATGTGGCTCCAGAGGCCCTTGGGCACCAGGCTGTATAGGGGCTCGACGGTGCCGTGGTAGACTAGCTCTGCTATCTCGGGCCTGTTCACAGCCGCCGCTAGGGCCTGGCGGACGAGCTTGTTGTTGGTGGGCGGGGCGTCGACCTTTACGACTACGTACCTGATGAACAGGCCTGGGACCTCTATAACCTTATAGCCGGGCTTGCTCTGGAACGCCTTTATGTCGTCGGGGTTAAGGGTCCTCCACGCGATGTCTATGTCACCCGACTCGAGGGCCGCCCTGAGCGCCTCGGAGCTGCTGTAGAACTTTATCACGACCTCCGTGTTCTTCGGCTTGGGGCCGTAGTAGTAGGGGTTGGGCTTGAGTACGAGCACCTCGTCCCTGACCCACTTGGCTATCATGTAGGGCCCGCAGCCGCCCCAGGTTGCGTCGCTAGCAATCTTATCGGGCGGGTAGTGGGGGCTCACCGGGAAGTAGGGCGGCGTGGCGACGAGGGCTAGGAAGTAGCTCGCGGGGGTCTTGAGGACGAACTTGACAGTGTAGTTGTCGAGGGCAGTCACGTTCGCCACGAACTGGGTCACGAGCCAGGAGGGGTCTCCCTTAATCCTCATGACCCTCTCGATGCTCCAGACCACGTTCTGGGCCGTGCAGGGCGTGCCATCCGCGAACCTGGCGTCGTGGCGTAGGAGGAACATCCAGACCTTACCATTGTCCTTCACCTCCCAGCTAGTGGCCAGGGCGCCCACGATCTTGCCGGTGTCGGGGTCGTACTTGACCAGGCCAGCCATGACGTTGCTGAGTACCTCCCAGGTGAAGAAGTCGTAGGCATTAGCGGGGTCGAGGTCCGTTATCTTATCCGTCACGCCGATAACTACGACGCCCTTAGCCTTGCCTGTAGTGGTCTCAGGGCTCGTAGCCGGGGATGTGGTGGTCTGGGTCGGAGTGGGGCTGGTTGCCGTAGGCTTGCTTGTGGCTGCCGGCGTCCCCGTGGTGGTCGCGGGGGTTGTGGTGGTGGTCTTAGTGGATTTCCCGTGGTAGTAGTAGGCGGCGACGCCAGCTATAATGATTATAATGATTATGATAGAGGCCACTATGGCCCCCGTGCTCGCCGCCCTCCTGCCTCTCCTGCGCATGACCAACACTCTCCCATGCACTTCGGGGGTCGGGTAGAGCCGCGGTGGGGGGGTTTAATACGCTGGTGGCCCCACAGTCCCCCAGGGTGCTCCCGGCTAGTGATTGACGCCCTCTCGGCCCACTACATGGAGCGCGAGGCGCCTAGGGCCCTCGTGTTATCTGACGTCCACGGTCACTGCGGTCTCTCCAGGGCCCTGAGGGTCGCGGCTGCAGAGGCCCCTGTCGACGTCCTCGTGCTCCTGGGGGACTTCTGCGAGCCCCACAGGGCCGGGGGGTCCTGCCAGGAGTGGAGGCTCGCGGTCTCCAGGGTCGCCAGGGCTAGCGGCGCCAGGCTAGTGGTCTATATAGAGGGTAACCACGACGGCGGTGCCTCGAAGTGCCTCGAGGGAGTCGCCCACTACATAGGGGAGTCCTACACCCTAAGCGGGAGCGAGAACGCCTACCTACTCACGCACGGCCACCTCTACGAGAGGGACTGGCTCGAGGAGTGCCTCTGGACCCGGGGCTTCACGACCCCCGAGTCTGACTCCTGCGTCATCGAGTGGGGCCGCAGGGTCAGGAGGGCCCTCGGCCTCCCGGGTAGCATGTGGCTTGTGTTGGGCCACACCCACAGGCTCATTCTGGACTATAGGGCACGCGTCATCCACGCGGGCGCCCTCTGCGAGAGGGTGCTCTCCAGGCTATCCCTACCGTGGGAGAGGAGCCTGGGCTACCTCGTGGTGAGGGATCAGTGGATAGAGGCCCGCCGCATAGACCCCACTGGCAGGGTCGTTGCGAGCCTCCACTCCTGGCCCCGGAGGATCCCCCAGGGGAGGGGCGGAGGGGGCGGCCTGCTCAGAGCCGCCTACCGGCTACTAGCACGCTTACGGAGGAGCCGCGGAGAATCCTGACAGCCCTAGACCCTATGAGGGGGCCTAGGCGGCCCCGGGGCCTGCCTATGACTATCAAGTCAGGCGCCCCCTCCCTCCGGAGAACCTCCCAGAGGCCCTCGACCGGATCACCCTCGAGTTTAACCTTCGCCACGTCCCTCACGCCCATGTTGAGTGCGATAGCCTCGGCCACGTTCAGCACCTGCCAGGCCCTCTCCCTGAGCGCCCTGAGGGCCTCAAGGAACTGGGGAGAGTCCGGGGGGAAGGGTATGGCCCCCACGTCCACGGCATGGTATATGACGAGCCTGGCGCCGCTAGCAGCGGCTATCCTAGCGGCTACCTCCACAGCGTAGAGTCCCTCGGGCTTCTCGCTGACAGCGACTACTATGCGCCTATAGCCCATGGAGGCCCGCCCTCAGCGCTCCCTCGAAGACGGGGGGCATGCTCCTACCCCTCGGGTACCACACCACGCCCACTCCGCCCGTTATGGCGTCTATTATGGCGGCGGCCCTCCTCCCGCCCCCCTCGGCCTCGGCCACGACGACCCATATGGGCTTGTAGACCAGGAACTTCGTCTTCCTCCGCGCACTTATGATGTGGCCCCCGAGCGTCATAGCTGCAAGCTTCGGGAGCTCGTTCTCCATTATCTTATCGGCCCTCTTGGAGTCCACGAAGAGCCTAACCAGCTCGTCGCCCGAGGCCTCGACCCACGACCAGCTCGGCGGCCTGTCGGCGAACGTCGTGTGGCCGTTGACCCCGTCTAGGGAGAGGGTTGTCTCGTGCCTGCTCAGCCTCCACAGGGGCAGGGCTCGGATGGAGAACTCCACGACGTATATCCAGTAGGGGTAGTAGTAGAGCTTCACCCCCAGGGGCCTCAGCCTCCTCCTCCTGAGCCCCATGAAGCCCCTCCCAGCCTCGCCCAGGGCCCTCTCAACGGCGCCCCGGGCGTCCAACCTGGAGCCCTCGACCACCCTCACCCTGCGGGGGCTCCCCTCTAGGAGGAGCTTCCTGTCGAGGTAGTCGAGCCTGACTCTCCCAAACAAGCCCGAGCAACACCTCCCCCGGGAGGGTGCGGTGTAGAAAAGAGTGGGTTGGGGGTTAAAGTTGTGGGTGCACGAGGGGCTCTAGGCGTGTAGGGCGTCCACGTACTTCTTGACGGTCTCCTCCTTGGGCCTCGGCGTCACGAGTGAGACGATTATGAAGAACACGAACGCCACGAATATCCAGTAGGCCTGGTGCGGCGTAGCGTACCTCGGGTCGAGGAAGAAGGCGTGCGGCGTGCCCCAGTGGTACTTGGCGTACAGCCAGCTGAAAGCCGTGAGCGGGAATATGACTATGTAGTGTATCAGCGCCGCCAGCCTGCCGGGCCTCTTCCACCATATACCGAAGAAGAGCGGCGGCGCTAGCGTCGAGGTCAGCACCACGAAGGCGGCGCCGCTCATGTCGAGTATCAGCGCTGGAGGCGCTATCGCTATGAGGCCGCCTATGATTATGAGTATGGTCGCTGTGACCCTCGCCAGGAATATCTCCTTCTCCGGCGGAAGCCTCCTCTCGAAGACATAAGCGGGCCAGTCCCTGGAGACTATTGTAGCCATTAGCAGGGCCCAGCTGGCTATTGTCGGCATCGCTATCGCCAGGCCGCCAGCCGTTAGGAGGCCCAGGACCACACTATTCCTGACGGCCTCGGCCACGGCTAGCGTTGAGTAGTCTGGGACCTCAGTGCCCGGCACTGCGTACTTGTGGGCCAGGTACTTCAGCACTGCCACCGCCTTCACGAGGGCTGGGGCGCTGGCCAGCTTGGGGTTCGCCTGCACAAGCGCCTGTACCTCGGGGTGGTAGTCAGCTATGAAGAAGGCGGCGGCGCTCCCTATGATTATTAGGGCGATGTAGAATAGGTTCCCGATCAGGCTGGCCCATACCATAGTCCACCTGGCAGTCCTCTCGTCGGTGGCCGTGAATATCCTGACTATGGCGTAGGGCATCGAGAGGGCGCCGAAGTGCCACGTGAAGTAGAATAGTATCGTGCCTAGGGCGCCGCTGACGTAGAGGACGCTCGGGTCGAAGTTCTTCTTGGTCAGGACGCTCACAAAGAGCTTGTTATAGGGGCCCGAGTAGAAGAAGTGTGGGTTAGCGGCCACCACGTGGTGCCAGAGGGCCCCCCAACCGCCGACCTTCCCAACGAGGCCCGCCACTACGGCCCATGCGGCTATCAGCATTATCCAGGCCTGGACGGCGGCGTTCCACGTCGTGGCTATCATGCCGCCGAGCCAGACGTAGATTATCACTATTATCAGGGAGATGAAGAGGCTCCATAGGTAGCTTATGTGCGCTATAGCAACCATGGTCAGCGTCATGCCCGTCACGGAGAGGACGATGTAGAGTATGCCGCCCCAGAAGATGGCGAACGTCAGTATTATCCTGGAGAGCTTCTGGCTCTCATAGCGGTCGGCGTAGTAGTCCAGCACGCTCACGGGTGCGTAGCGCCTCAGCTGCGCCGCTACGAGCCCGGCTCCTATGGGGAGTATCGCCGTTATACCAAGCAGGGCCCAGTACATCGGGTATGAGAGCAGGAATATGAAGGCTGGGAGGCCTAGGAGGCTGGCGGGGCTGAAGTACGAGGCAATATACGCTGAGCCGTTCACGAAGGCCCCGACGGACCTGCCGGCGATGTGGTAGTCGGTTGGGGCCCTCAGCCTCTTCCTCGACCATATCCCTATAATAGTGATTATGATGAAGTACACGATTACCGTGGTGATTACCACCCAGTTATACTGCGCCACGGCCCACACCCCCCTACTTGGACTCCGGCTTGCTTAGGCTCGTGGCGAGGTAGACGCCGATGATGAGCCCCATGACGAGGCCTCCAAACACTAACGTGTACCAGAAGCCTATCGGCGTCGACGCCAGCATGTGGCCGGCGAAGTTCTTGTGCGTGAACTCTATGGCCCAGAAGATTATGGCGTAGAGGTACGTGACCGCCCACGCGATAATAACGCCTGCAGGAGGCTTGGGCAACCCCTTCCCCCCTTATTCCCACCAGGATCTAGCTATTGTCATCGTGATACTGTTAGATAAGTGTGATAACCGCTCCCTGCAATGCATAAGTGGATGTGCCATCCCACAGGTTTATTACTTCACTCATACTAATACTTAAATAGGATTTTCAACCAGCTCCTGGAGGCCTGTAAGCACCACGCATGGACTCTTTACAAACCCCAGCTTCTCCCCCAGCTCCCCCGGCTTAGCTGTTATCGGGTGCCAGAGGACGCCGTTCTCGACGTCTAGGTACTGAGTGTGGGCGTCAATGGAGCCATCGGGGAGCCTCTTGAGCCTCACAACGCTTGGAGCCTGCTCACCTATGACGCTAGTGGGATCCCTGCCCTCGTAGACGATTAGCACGTCTATATCGCTGTCGCGCCTGAGCTTCTTCGAGGGATCCACTATGGAGCCGAAGAGGGCGACCCCGAGGATCCTGGAGCCATGCCTGCCAGCCTCCGCTAGCAGGGAGGCCAGCCTCTCGAGACTCGAGGCATACCTATCAGCCAGCTCCGGCGGCAGCCTCTCCCTCAGCTCCCTGATAACGTCCCCGAGGCTAGCGGCCCTGCACCGCCTGGACAAGGCCTCGAGAGCCAAGAGGCTTACACCACAAAACCCGGCTGCCCAGGGGGATTTTAGGGGCCCCAAGCCCTGTTGGGAGGCGCTGGTTGAGGTGCGCGCGGATTGCCACCCAGACTAGTGGCCGCCGTGTCCGGCGGGCCAATGGATGGCGCCGTGCTGAGAGAGGCCTACAGGCTAGCCGCCACGCTTGGGGTGGAGAGAGTGATAGTACTACACGTTGTGGACTCCACGGCCCTCCCCGCGCCGCCCGACACCCCGGAGGGAGCCGCGATGCTGAGGGCACTCAGGGAGAGGGCCCTGGGGGTCATGGAGGCGTCTGTGAGGGTCCTCGAGGCTCTGGGCCTGGAGGCATTGCCTGCCTTCAGGGAGGGGAAGCCCTGCGCCGAGATAGTGGACTTCGCCTCTAAGGCCCGTGCAGACGTGGTGCTCCTGGGGGCCTCTGATGGAGGCGAGCCCCTCGGCTCCACGGCGCTATGCGTGGCGGCTCGGTACCCGGGCAACGTGCTTGTCGTCAAGGGTGGGGGAGAGGGCTGAGCGCGTGATGACCCATGGGCGAGGAGGAGAGCCTCCCGGGCCTCAGGCTGCCGACGCTCTTGAACTACGCCTCCCTACTCGTTAGGCTCCTACTAAACATAGGATCCTCCATAATAATAGCGAGGGCCCTCCCCGTCGGCCAGTACGGCCTCTGGGGGGTCGCCCTCTCCATAATTAACTCCCTCGCAATCTTCCTGGCCCCCCTAACCTGGTGGGCCCCCAGGCAGGCGGCGTGGGGCAGGGGGGCTGCTGGCCTCACCGGCCTGGTGGTGGCGCTCCTCTACGGCCTCCTCTCCACGGGGGTCTTCGCCCTGGCCGCCTCCAAGTTCGGGGGCTGGGGATCCTGGATCCTGGCTGGAGCCGCCGCGACGCTAGCCACGATAACCTCCCTCTACTTACTCAACCTCTGCTCCGCCAGCGAGCCCGCCTCGCCCGCGGTGTGGAACGTCGTCTTCGAGGCCTCGAAGCTCGCCTCGCTCTACGCAACGCTCGTAGTCCTAAGGTGGGGCATAACCGGGGCCCTCGCCTCCCTGGCTATTGCCCACGCCGCGGGGGCGGCCTACCTAGCGTGGGTCGCCCTCTCGAGGGGGCTCATAGCGGCGAGGCTCGACTTCGGCCTGGCCCGCAGGATGATGAGGGCCTCCCACGCCCAGCTGCCGGGGATACTAGCCGGCTTCCTGTCGAGCCTCTACAGGGCCTACCTCAAGGCGGTGGGCACGCCGTTCGAGGCGATAGCGAGGCTGAACGTGGGCCTCTCAGCAGAGGCGCCCCTCGCTAGGCTCGCTTCATCCACGTCGCCCGCCCTCTACGCCAGGATGCTGAGGAGGGTGACGGCCTGGGACGTGGAGGAGAGCATCAGGCTCTACATGCTCTTCTCCGGCTTCATAGCCTCGACGATGATAGCGCTCGCCAGGCCCATAGCGGCGATATACAACCCCCACTACCTAGACGCCGCCCC
>JALWEW010000107.1 GCA_027039295.1 Acidilobaceae archaeon | reverse complement strand
CTCATCGTGGGGGAGATGGGCTCGGGGAAGACCACGTTCATAGAGGCCAAGCTCGGCGAGGCCGTCCAGAGCCTGCTGGCCCGGGGCGTGGATGACTCGAGGATATGCTACGTGTACGGGCGAGAGGCGGGTGTGCAGAGGCTCCTTGAGGCGGTTCGTTCACTGGACCTTGCTAGGTGCCGGTACCTCTACCTCTTCAACGACGACGCCCCCGCCGCCCAAGGCGGCCACGGCCGCCGGGCCCTGTCGAAGGAGAACGTCTCGGAGAGCCAAGCATACATTATGATTAGGCATAGGCTTAGGGCCCTGGGGTTCCTGGGCTTCCTCTTCGTAGCCCACGCCAGCCAGGTCTACCACCTGGTCGATATCACGTTCAGGCGTATGGCGGTGCTCAAGTTCTTCAAGAGCTACCCCGACGAGCCCGCCGACTTCCGGCTCCTGGGCCCCCTGGTGGGCTCGGCTGGCCTGCTGGCCCTGCACGACCTGAGCATGAGGCTATGGACATCTAACGACCCCGCCGTGACGTGGGAAGCGGTTCACCGCGCCGTGGCGGTGCTGAAGAGGCACCGGAGCCTGGTACGCGCAGACCCCAGCGCTAGGCGGGTCCTCGAGGGGCTGCCCCAGGCTGTGAGGGTGGAGCCCGGCGGGGACGCGGGGCGCGGGACCGCGGGCGAAGACGCTACGGACGGGGGTGGAATCGATTACGGGGCCCTAGGCTACATTGTGAAGAGGCTACTGGAGCGTGCGGAGCTGAAGAGCAGGGGCGCGGACGTCCTGGTAGAATACCCGTCGGGGGCGCGGGTCTGGCTCAGGAAGAGCCTACTCGAGGCCGCCGGGCTCCTGGGGGAGCAGTAGCCCGGGTGGCACCTGCACGGGCCTAAGCCGGTAGGCCTTCGACAGGCCCGCGGCCTGCCGCGGTGATTCGAGTTCTATGACTATAGCAACCGCTAGTATGCGGCCGTTGTGGCGCTTCAAGAGCCGCCAGATGTCACGGGGCCGCGGCTCAACCGAGACCAAGACCCTGAGAGTAGTCACCCCTCACCGCCTCTCCTCTCGGGCCGTCCTAGCTCGCGGGCGTACCGGGCGGAGATCGGTAGCAGGAGCACCACGGCCAGGGCGGTGGCCGAGACGGCCAGCAGGTAAGCATCGCGCCTCACCAGGGCCACGTAGAGCGGGAGCAGCCAGTAGACGAGCGTGAAGGCCCACAGGTACAGTATAACCCTGCCACACCTCACCCCTCAGTCACCCCCCTCGAGGTTGAGCTGCTGTTCTAGGTATGGTAGGATGTGGTGCTCGTATTCGTGGTCGGCGCGGTATAGGACTCGGGAGTAGTGTATGTCGCCCACGCTCAGGCCCGAGGGCCTGTTCTGTATTAAATCGCGTATTTCCTTATCGACTTCCAGCTCTTCCATGAGCTGGTAGTGGAGCTTGCGCACCAGCTTAGGGGGCATGGCCCCGTGCCTGCGGGCGTACGTGCTGAGGGCCCGGGCGCTGAGTTCGAGGCCGTGGCTGCGTAGCTCCTCTAGGAGCCAGTGGGGGAGCCAGAGGTGGTCGCAGCGCTTCCGGCCCCGGTTGTAGTGCATGGCGACCCTCACGGCCTCGCCTAGCCTGACGTAGCCCACGGCCCTGAGGGCCTGCTCCCTGGGGAGTTCTTCCAGCTCTCCAGCTATCCGGATCAGCCTGGCGGCTTCCTCTACCCTGGCGCCGGAGTAGTACATGACTAGGTAGGCGAGCCTGTACCTGGCGTCTCTGAGCCTCGAGAGGCTCAGCCTGAGCTCCTCGACTGTGACCCGCGGGGCCCGGGGGGCCTCTAGGGTCTTGGGGGCCCTGGCCAGGTACTCTATCCTGGCCTTCTCCTCGAGGCTTATCACGCCGGTGGCCCAGAGGTACTGCGCCACCTTGCGGACCACGTACCGGGGCCACTTCTGCCTCGCCAGCTCCTGCACGGCCCCCAGGGGCAGGCCCCCGGGGTACCGCGCCGCCAGCCGGTCGTAGTATAGCATGTAGTCCCTGAGGGTCCGGGGGTGAACCCTCTGCCCCAGCCACTCCCGGAACGCGTCCCTGGGGGGCCAGGGCAGGGTTCCCAAAGCCCCGGGGCCCCCTGGGGGGTCATCGCCTTGGGAATTCCCACGCTCCCCGGAGCCGTTCCCGGTAATCGGTTGCATGTCTTCCAAGCCGGCGATCCCGGGTTCAAATCCCGGCGGCCGCACCATAGGACCAGAAACGAGGAGGCAATAGCCTTAGTGTGAGGCTGTGAGGAGTCTCGCTAGCCTCCCGTCCTCCTCGGGGTTAAGGCCTGCTATCCCTAGTCCGAGGGCGTGGCCCTCCCACTCTAGGTGGATGCCGCCTGGTAGTGGTAGGAAGCGGTCGTTCCAGCCCAGCCTGCATGCGGAGGGCTCTAGGCCGGGGCAGAGGTTCCTAGCCCTCTCGGATGGCATCTTAAATACCGATGCCGTCCAGGCCTTGCTGCGCGCTAGCTCGACTAGGCCGGGGGGCGCGTCGTCCTGCCGGTATATGAGTACTAGGCCGCCCCACTCATCCGTCACCGCCACCGCCAGGGGCTCGTAGTGCACCCGCGAGGCCTCCTCTAGGACTCTCTCCGCCAGGCTCCTCGCGGCGGCCAGCTGGGGGTCTATGCTCCTGGGCTTAGGTGGGTCCTCCCTGTAGACTGCTGCGAGGCCCGCCTGGGCTATCCTGAGGTCGTTCTCGGCCGAGTCGCCGCTGTGGCCTATGCCGCCTATTATCCTCGAGCCAGCTATTATGGGTATGGTGCCGGGTATCACCGTGAGGCGGCCGCCATACTTCACGTTGAGCCTCCACCCCTGCCCCCTGGTTATGACTTCGAGGAGCCTGCCGGAGGCCCTCATGGTGGCTGCGGTCCAGGCCTTGTCTATAGCTATGTCCGCTGTGGCCGGGGGCGCTAGGTCGCGGCGCTCGAATGCAACCACGTGACCGCCAGCGTCCGTTACAGCGTAGCTCCCCGGCATGAGTCCGTTATCCATGGAGAACGCTATCATAGCGTCTATGACGCGCCTCGCCAGATCCAGGGTAACCCTCTCCGGGACACTCAAGGCCCTCACACCCCCAGGCTAGCCCTCGCCCTCGGGTCGAAGCCCCTCTTCTCCTCGAGCTGGAGGCCCGAGAGTGAAAGTAGCTCGACGACTCTCCTGCCTAGCATGGGGGAGGCCGACACCCCCGCTGGGCCTAGTACGATGTTGACCCACCTGGGCACTAGCTCGGGTATATCCACTATGTAGTCGTGCCACCCCGTCTCAGCATTAGTGAACGGCATGATGCCTACTATCACACGGGTCACGTGGCTCCTGTAGTCGCGGCCGGGCACGATATCACTCATTACGCTGAGGTCGTGCTCCACGGCGCCGGGCGGCACGCTCTTGTCGCTCCTGAGGCTGGGCTGGAGGTATATTCCCAGCCGGAGGCCGCCGTGGATGAGTGGTACGACGGCTCTCACGTGGGGCTCTAGAGGTGACGCCAGGAAGTAGGCTTGGTGCCTGAAGAGCTCTCCGGCCTCCTCGTCTAGGTCTACGAGCACGCCCTTCAGGGGGACATAGGAGAAGTTCCGCGCCCCCGGGACCATCTCGGCCACGCGGTCAGCGTCGATGCCAGCGGCGTTGACTATGAAGTCTGCCCTGAAGACCTCACTGTCAGTGTTGACCATGAAATGGTCTGCTCTGCGCTCGACGGATTTAACCTCAGCGCCTAGGTATAGGTCAACCCTGTTTGCCTTGGCGTTCTCGGCCAGCGCCCTGGCGTACTCGACGGGGTCTATCACGGCTAGGTTGGGGTCGTAGAGGGCCCCCTCAATGGAGGGGTTTATATTAGGCTCCAGCTCCCTCAGCTCCCTCCTACCAAGGAACCTCAAGGGCTCGAAGCTGCCCTCTGGTATATAGTAGGGTGCGCCCGGCTTTGTGGATGACCTGAAGGCCCTGTTATAGGCCTTCATGAACCTCTGGAAGTCAACCTTATTCCTAATAAGGCCGAGCCCCCCAACCCTCCTAAAGCCTATGCCCAGCTCCTCGGCGAGCCTGGGCCAGAGGGGTATGCTCTTAACGTTCAACTCCGCGTGCAAGGTACCAGGCCTAAACGTGAGCCCGTCGCCCCCCTGACGCACGAGCGTCATATTGGCTGATGTCATCTCGAGGCCCACGCCCTCCCTCCTATCGACCACTGCAACGCTCACGTCATAGCGGGAGAGCTCACGGGCGACGGAGAGGCCCGCCACCCCGGCGCCTATCACGACTACATCATAATCCCTCAAGAGGCTCCCCCAGGAGTCCCACGCCACACCAAGGGAGGCCCCACCGGGAGATTTACTTCTATAAGCGAGCTATTGATAGCAGCGCGGAGGGCCCCCCTTAATATAGACTAGCTGGACCCGCCCACGGGGCACCGGGTAATGGACTACGCAGCGCTCGCGGTCTCACTCGGTGTAGCATTCGCCGTCACACTAGCCCTGCTACCGCCGTGGATCAGGGCGGCGCATCGCGCAGGCCTAGTGGGCAGGGATATGAACAAGCCAGGCAACGTAATGGTAGCAGAGGCCGGAGGACTCACGGCTGTCCTTGGCGCGCTCATGGGCCTCTACATGCTAATCCTCTACTACAGGTACGTAAGGAATGCAGACTTCCACTCGACAGAGGTCTTCGCCCTCTCATCACTGCTCCTCCTCTCAGCGCTCATAGGCTTCCTAGACGATATACTAGGCTGGAAGAAGGGCCTGCCCCGGTGGATAAGAATCACGGCGATGGCCCCGGCATCCGCTCCTCTGGTGGTCATAAAGGCGGGGGTGCCTACGATAGAGCTCCCCCTGATAGGCGTCGTGAACCTGGGAGTCCTATACCCCCTGGTCGCCGTGCCCATAGGTGTCGTGGGAGCGGCTAATGGGTTCAACATGCTGGGAGGCTACAACGGCCTAGAGGCTGGCATGGGGTTCCTGCTGATGGCCAGCACCGCAATATACGCTGCCCTCAAGGGCCTCACGCTAGCTTGCTTGGCCTCCCTCGTGATGGCCGCTGCGCTCGCGGCCTTCCTAGTCTATAACTGGTATCCCGCGATGGTCTTCCCGGGAAACACGCTCACCTATGCCGTGGGATCCTACTATGCAGGCGTCGTTGTGCTGGGCAACTTCGAGAAGTTCGGCGTGGCACTCTTCACCCTCTACTTCGTGAAAGCAGTCCTCTACTTCTGGGGCTTAGTCAAGGGTGTCTGGAGAGAGGGAGTCGAGGACTTCGCGGTCCCGCAGCCCGACGGCTCCATTAAGGCCCCGATAAGCGGCCCCTACAGCCTCCAGCATATTATGATAAGGCTGCTCGAGAGGCTGAGGGGCAGGGCGACCGAGGAAGGCGTCGTGGTTTCAATACTACTCCTGCAAGCGCTAATCAGTGGTGCGCTCCTGCTTCTAGCGTGGCGTGGGGTCATTTAATCCATTATACACCCCTCGAGGCCTCCTAGGGATCCGGCCGGAGGAGGGTCGCGGGGCTTGACTCCTTCTAGGGTCAGGATTAGGATAGCGGAGCCCCAGATCGGCGAGGAGGAGATAGAGGCCGTTAGGAGGGTCCTCTTATCCGGGAGACTGGCTCACGGCCCCGTGGTTGAAGAGTTTGAGGAGAGGTTCGCTGGTTATGTTGGCGTCGATTACGCCGTGGCCACCTCCAACGGGACAACGGCCCTGTTCCTCATGTTGAAGGCCGCTGGTATAGGTAAGGGTGACGAGGTGATAACCACGCCCTTCACCTTCATAGCAACGTCAAACTCGATACTCTACGTTGGGGCCAGGCCCGTGTTTGTCGACATAGACCCGAGAACCTATAACATGGACCCCGATAGGGTTCTCGAGGCTCTCACCCCCCGTACAAGGGCCATACTAGCAGTGCACCTCTACGGGCATCCAGCCGATACTCGGGCTCTCCGAGAGATAGCGGAAGACCACGGCCTACTGCTCCTGGAGGATGCAGCGCAAGCGCATGGCGCTGAGGCATACGGGAGGAAGGCTGGGAGCCTGGGCGATGCCGCAGCTTTCAGCTTCTACGCTACGAAGAACATGACCACAGGCGAGGGGGGCATGATAACGACCAATGACAGGGGGCTAGCCGAGAAGGCCCGCCTCCTCAGGTCCCACGGCGAGCTGGGCAAGTACAACCACGTCGAGTTAGGCTATAACTTCAGGCTGACGAGCATACAGGCGGCCATAGGTCTTGTGCAGCTAGAGAAGCTCGAAGCGTTAAACGAGGCTAGGAGGAGGAACGCCTCCATACTCAACTCCGAGCTGGCCGGCCTGAAGGGTGTTGTAACCCCCCGCGAGGAGCCCTGGGCTAGGCACGTTTACCACCAATACGTCATAAGAGTCACAGCGCCTCCGGGCAGGGACTCTCTCAGAGAAAGGCTCGAGGTGCATGGCGTCGAGACTGCAGTCCACTACCCTAGAGCCATACCCGACCAGCCGCTCTACAGGAGGCTCGGCATAGACTGCGTCGACGGGTGCCCCAACGCCAGGAGAGCTGCCAGCGAGGTCCTAAGCCTACCCGTGCATCCAGGCCTAGAGCCCGAGGAGGTGCGGTGGATCGCTTCCAAGGTAAAAGAAATAATTACAGGGACCGTATAGTGCTCGATGGTGCCAGCTTTGTACGTCTCGCCAAGGGCCAAGGTGGGGGAGGCGGTGCGCCTCTCCCCTAGGGCTGTCATATTGGGCCCCAGCCGGGTGGGCCCCGGCACCTACATCGGCGACGCTGTGATAGGCTACCCCGCGGCGGCCACACTCAGGGCCCTCAAGAACCTCTCCTACGAGTCCATGGACGCCTCCCGGGGGGCAACACTGGGAGCTGGGTGTGTAGTGAGAGATTACACGGTCATATACGAAGGCTCAGAGCTGGGAGACGGCGTGCAAACCGGGCATTACGTCCTCGTTAGGGAGGAGGTCAGGGTTGGCCCGTACACTATTATAGGGTCATCTACAGTCTTGGATGGGAGGGTCACCATAGGCTCTAATGTTAGGATAGAGACGGGAGTCTACATTCCACCCTACACGGTGGTGGAGGACGACGTATTCATAGGTCCGCGCGCGGTCTTCCTAAACGACAAGTATCCCCCATCGAGGAGGCTGAGGGGTGCCCGCGTGGGGAGAGGAGCGGTAATCGGGGGCAATGCAACGATACTACCCGGCGTCGAGATAGGCGAGTACGCCGTCGTAGCTGCCGGAAGCGTTGTTACTAAGAACGTGCCTCCTCGCACGGTCGTAGCTGGGAACCCGGCTAGGCCTATCGGGAGCTACGATGAATACGTGAAGAAAAAGGCGCTGTGGGAGAGGCCTCAGGCCCCTACTTCTTAGAGGCGACGGCCTCCAGGTACTCGTCTACTGGCACAATCCTATAAGTGGCGGTTCTTATCGTGCCCCTCATGTTGAGGTTCGTCAGGGCCGCGAGGAGGGTGGGCTCGTCGGGCGCCTCAACGATGTTGAGAAAATCCCACTCCCCCAGCATGACGTACTGCTCCTTGACCTTGACGCCCATCTCCTCCAGCTCCCTGTTAACCTCCTTGACGCGCTCTGGCTTGGTGAAGATGGTCTCGGCCCCCTTATCAGTTAACTTCGAGAACACGACAAATGTGGGCATATAGTTACACCAATTATTCGATAGGCGGGTCCCATATTTAGATGTTTCCCCGGGGGATCCCGCTGCGAGACTCGGGGGTGCTGGGCCTTAGAGCGCCTCAGGGCTCTCATAGATCCTTCGCTTAAAGAAGCAGTCAGCCTAATGGAGACGCTGCTCAGGGAGAGGGGCTGGATGCTCCTCTGGGCGTCCTGCCAGGCCTACTACGAGGGTAGAGGCGCTTCGGAGAGCAGTAGGGGCGACGTGC
>JALWEW010000106.1 GCA_027039295.1 Acidilobaceae archaeon | reverse complement strand
AGGGTGGAGGGGCGGCGGGGGCTGGCCTGGCAGTTCAGGGCTATGCTCTGGCTCCACGTGGTTAGGACTGGGAGGTACCTCTACAGCCTTGCTAACTGGGTGCTCGTTGACGGGCTCTGGGTCACGATATACGTCCTCGGCGCGCTCACATTCGCCTCCCCCTCGAGTTACCCGCGTGTCGCGCCAATGGTGTTCTGGGCGGTGCTCGCGTGGAACCTGATGAGCACGCCCGTTTGGACGATCGGCAACTGGGCCCGGTTCTACGTTAACATGGGCGTGTTCGAGGAGCACGAGATCGCGGGGGCTAGCCACAGCCTCTTCCTGGCCCTGAGGAGCCTCCCCGCCATCCTGGTTAGCCTGGGCACCGCGGGGGTGGTGGGGGCGTTCATAGCTTACGTCACAGGGGCCCCCGTGCTCGAGGCCAGGGATCCCCTCCTGCTCGCCGCCAGCCTGGCGGCGATAACGCTCGACGCCGTGTTCTACAGCCTCGTCCTGGCATTCCTCTCCCTGGCGACGAGGGCCCCCGCCCCCCTCCTAGACTTCATGAACTTCCTCCTCTTCATAGCCGGGGGGATAGCCGCGCCCGTCTCCAGGCTACCGGGTCCCGTTAGGGTATTCGCCCTCCTCACGCCCTACAGCCACCCAGCGGAACTCATGAGGCTCGCAGCCGTTGGTGAGCCGACGTACCTCGCCCCAGCCCTGGAGGCCCTCCTCACCCTGGCGTGGCTGGCCATCATGGCCCTAGCCTGGCTGGCCTCGGCCCGATGGGCCCTCAGGCTGGCACGCCGCGAGGGCGTCAGGGGCATCGGCAGAATGTAGCCCCAACCCTGGGGGAGGGTTTATATGGGTTGCTCACGCGCCGTGCGCACCCCCTATTTAACGCTGTACCCTCGCTACCATGCGGTGAAGAGTGGTGCCCCTGGGAGGCAAGGCGGCTCTGATAGCCGTGCTGGCCGCCGTCGGCGCCCTTGGGGGCGCGGCGGCCGCTGGCTGGGGTGCGCCCCTGGGCTTCCTGAGCTTCCACATCAACGGTACGGGCGTTAACGTCACCTGGGTGCCGGTCTACATAGACCTCGGCACGCTCCAGGAGGGACAGGCAGTCAACGCGACGGGCCAGGCTACCATAACCCTCAGGGACCCCGGGGTCTACGTTGTGAACATAGTGGCCCCCGAGCACTACGCCAGGGTATTCCAGTACTTCAACGTGACCCTCACGATAGACGGCAACAAGACCGTTAACCTGAGCCTCCGCCACCCCTACGCTAAGGTGAGGCTCACAGCAGGCCACCACGAGATCGACGTCGTGCTCCACGCCAAGGTCAGGAGCCACCTACCGAACATAACAGTCGAGCACGCGCCATTCCTAGCCATACACAAGCTACCCCCACACCACGGACACCACGGGGGCCGCCCAGCGTCCCCCGGATGCCAGGGGGCGCCCCACAGGCCCTAGCACCACAGCTACCCCTGGGTGCACGGGCCTAGCCTAGCCCTCCAGTTTTTGTGCTAGAACCACTCAAACTCGCACTATCCCCATTCTTTCCCCACGCGATCTGAAGAAGAGGATCCTAGAGATCCAGCTAGGATGCTGGGAAGTAAAGGCCCCTGAGGGTGGGATTTGGGGTTTATGCTTGCTGGACGCCCGCCTGGGCCTGCATCCTGTACTTGGGGTGGTACTTGCGTATTAGCTCCTCCTTTATGTTGGTTAGCTCCTCCTCGGGGAGTATCGATAGGACCTCCCAGGCGAGGTCTAGGGTCTCCTCTATGCTCCTGTTCTCCCTCGTGCCCTGGCTGAGGAAGCGGCGCTCGAACTCGTCGGCGAACTTGAGGTATAGCCTGTCCACCTTGCTCAGACTCTCCTCGCCCACCACGGCTGCCAGGCTCCTCAGCTCGACGCCCCTGGAGTAGGCTGCGTAGAGCTGGTTGCTCACGGCCGCGTGGTCCTCCCTAGTCTTGCCGGGGCCTATCCCCTCCTTCATGAGCCTGGAGAGGCTCATGAGCACGTTTATGGGCGGGTATATGCCCCTGTTGTGGAGGTCCCTGCTCAGGACTATCTGGCCCTCGGTTATGTAGCCCGTTAGGTCGGGTATCGGGTGGGTTATGTCGTCGTTTGGCATCGTGAGTATGGGCATCTGGGTTATCGAGCCCTTCTTACCCTTCACCCTGCCGGCCCTCTCGTATATGCTGGCCAGGTCGCTGTAGAGGTAGCCCGGGTAGCCCTGGCGGCCCGGCACCTCCTCCCTGGCGGCGCTTATCTCCCTGAGGGCCTCGGCGTAGTTAGTCATGTCGGTCAGTATGACTAGGACGTGCATGTCCCTCTCGTAGGCCAGATACTCCGCTAGGGTCAGCGCCGCCCTCGGGGTTATGAGCCTGATCATAGCTGGCTCGTCGGCTAGGTTGACGAACATCGCCACCTTGTTCAGGGCCCCGGTCTCCTCGAAGAACTTCCTGAAGAAGAGGTAGTCATCGTACTTGATGCCTATGGCGGCGAAGACTACCGCGAACTCCTCGGCCTCCCCCCTGACGGTGGCCTGCCTCGCTATCTGGGCGGCGAGCACGTTATGAGGCAGCCCG